>CAIXME010000797.1 GCA_903920425.1 uncultured Pirellula sp.
AGTTACCACCTCCACGAGCAAGGTTCGTGCGTTGCCTCAAGATGCCAGAGCCATGCAAGGGGTCTGGTTGTTCTTGTTGATGCTGAGTGTGTTTTTTGTCTCTAGCATTTTGCTCTACATCATCTACGTTGCTATGCGGTTGTCACCGGAAGCCGCGATGCGGGCCAGATCGTTCTATCTGCCAAAGAGTTTTGTCCCATCCACCTTATTGCTGGTCGGTGTCTCTGGAGCGTTGGAATGGGCGTTGCGCTCGGCCAAGAAAGACCGTACGGCAGACACGAAACGGGCATGCCTAGCAGCCTTGGTGATGGGGATCTTGTTTATGGTCGTTCAATCCGAAGGGATGTACCGACTCATTTTCGCTTCTTCTGAATCTGCATCGCTTCGCACCAGTGCCTATGCCTTGACGTTCGCGCTCGCGCTGGTGCATGCGTTGCACGTGGTGGGCGGACTCGTTGGACTAGTCAGTACATTTTTCGGGTCTTTGCAGAGCAAGTACGATCACGAACGCTACTTTGGACTGAAGTTTTGCACGCTGTATTGGCACTTCTTAGACATCGTGTGGGTATTCTTGATGGCCAGCTTCATTATCGCCAGCTGGCTAATCAATCGCGGTTAATCCAACGCTACGACTTCGCACTTCTTCGCGCCTGGGACCGTTGGATGAGTGGCTGGGTAGCTGCTCAGTCATAGCTCACCTGGCACGTGGCCAGGGTGTGGCTAGCTTAGAATGAGTTGCGCTAGGCGGTGGGGGGTGGCTTGCGCGAAGTCGGAGGGGATCTGTTGTCCGAAGGTTAAATAGCTGATCGGCAACGTACTATTTTGAAGGCTCGTAAAGAGTGGGCCAAGTCCGCCCGCTTCATCGAGTTTGGTCAACACCAACGCACTCGGTCCCAATGTCTCAAAGCCCGTTTCAAATCGTTGGAACGACATTTCGTTCGTAGTACTCGCCACGACCAAATGCGTCGCTGTCGGTTGGATCGCTTCCAGCATCGCCTGAATCTTTTCGAGCGATTCAGAATCCGTCGGGGAGCAGCCGGGTGTATCAACCAAAACAACCTGGCAGTCCGATAACACGCTCACGCAGCTCTTTGCTTCCTGAGGATTGCTCGCCTGTTCGAATTGCCACCCGAGGACCTTGGCGTATCGGCTCAGCAGAGGATCATGCGTTGCGTTGGCAAGGCTCGTTTGAATCACTCCCACCTTGATACGATGTTCGATCGATAGCCCACCTGCGATCTTCGATAGCGTTGTCGATTTGCCTGCGCCCGTTGGCCCTACAAAGGCGAGTACATGCTGCGGCTTGGATTCCAACGCGAGCGGCTCTGCGACATGTACGAAATCTCGAATCCAACGCTGCATCTCTGCTTTGAGCGTCCAAGAATCCTTTAACAACATCGTGTTCGTAGATGCTCGCGCGGCGGCAATCCATTGATGCGCGACGTTCGCGTTGATTCCGTTTTCTATCAAGTCCTTCAGAACTTGATCGCACACGTGGTCTTCGATTGCAAACCGGTTGTTTACGCTTGTGATCTGAGGGCTAGTGGTCGGGTTTTCCTTCTCGATCGGCTGTGCGTCTCCGAAGAGACGCGTTGCTGGATAGAAATCTTTCGTTTCTATCTCGGTTGCGGTGCTACGATCCTCGCGTGAAGCCGATTGATTGCTGTCGGTATTGCGCAGTGTATTGGAGGCAGTCGATGTTTCCGTGTCAGTATCATCCTGCTGTTGGGTTGGAACGCTCGACGATGCGTTTGATTGGCTGCTGGCGGTCACGACGATCTGTCTTCGCCGCAAGAACTTTGATACGGACTCCTTCGTCTCAAGTATCGCTGCGTCAGGTCCCAGTTCCTGACGTATTTGCCCAATCGCTTCTTGTAGCGTTTTACATCGAAA
>CAIXME010000798.1 GCA_903920425.1 uncultured Pirellula sp.
CAAGCCCATCATTCCTGGAGCGGCAGATATGGCGAAGTACCAGGCTGCGGAGGCAACTCCGATTCCGACCGCCGCAACGATGACCATGGGGTCCCGTAAAAATCCAAATATCAAGCTGATCCAACGTTTCGAATCGAACGACCCGCTAACATCGTCTATCTCTTTCCGTTCTCGTTCGACTGCTTCGGCAGCACGTTCGAGGATCTCATCCGACTTGTTTTTACTGCTGTCCTGGTTTCGAACACTCTGGGACGTAATGGGTGCAAAGGTTACACCAGGACCTTCGTCGAGCTTGATATCGTTTTGCTTCTTCTTGACCGGTGGTTTAGGGATGCGAAATTCAGAGTGGCAATCTGGGCATTGGGTTTTTTGCCCCACTCGCGATTCCGATTCGTAAAGAAAGGTGCCGCAGACCTTGCAGGCGAATCGAAACTCTTCCACTTGCGGAACGCTGAAATCTGCTGCGGCGCTTTCCATCGAAAGTTGTTCGAGCGACCCTGACAGCAGCGGCTTGCCCTTTGGCTTCGCATTGGAGTTGGGCGCGGCTTGGCTAAGTTCATCTGGGAAATCAGGCAGTTCGATATCGGGCAACGCCATGTCGGGCAAACCCGCGTCGGGAAACGGCAACGGTTCGGCCTTTGATTTAGGAGCCGGTTTTCGGGGGCCCGGTCCCGTCGGCTTAGCCGGCTTCTTCGGCGGTGGTTGATCGCCGAAGATGTCCGCTGATACCGGCGGCGGTAGCTTCGCAGCGTCGATCGGCATCAAATCCGGCAGATCGTCATCAAAGACACTGCGCTGCGTTGAACTCGCTTTTTCCGATACCGGCATTCCTTCCGATACGGGCTTGCTGTTACGCGAGACAGTACCGTTGGCTTCTAAGGGGGCGAGCTGAAACTCATCAACGTCCGCATTTGCTGGAGTTGGCTTGGGTGTGGCGGTTGTCGAGGGGGGGCCGGCCGGTGGCTTGGCATTCACGATTTCGGGTGCCGCAGGATCAGCATCTAGCGATAACCACTCATCGTCTTGGTTTTCTAGCGCGACGATGCCGGGGACTCGCAATTGCGCCTGGCACTTGGGGCAAGCAAGTTTTTGCCCCGCAAGCTTGGACGGTGCTTTCAGGCGTTTTTGACAGTTGGGGCACGAAAAGCTAATCGGCTCAGTGGTATCGCTGGACAATTCGAAAACCTCGAAAGGACGTGGCAAGTCTACATGCTGTTAACGCGTCGGTCGGCGTAGTTTACTCAAAGATTCTACTTCATAAGTGGCTCGATACTGCAAAATTGCACGAAGCGCTTGTTTCCTTGTTCGATGTTCCAGGCCCCCCGATGCAGTACCACGCGGTAGAAAAAGTGAATTGTCCGTCCTGGCTCTAGCGACAATCCGCCAAAAGTATTAGGAAGCGATGTTTTGTATCGTCCTTCGATAAAGTGCTTGGATCCAAACGGGTTGTGAGCGAATAAACCGTACGTCCTGACGTGCCAATAGCCGGTTCGCCCGAAACTAGACGGGTGAATCAAGATGGCAATGCCCGAGTCGTTGGCAGCATCCGGTGACGCTTTGCCAGAGTAATCGACCCAATCGGCGGGTTGCGCCCAGGTGTCCGCATTACGAAGGCCTGAGCTGTTCAAGATTTGGCCGCCTGCTTTATCTGCTCGCATCGATTCTGGAACCCGAATTGCGAACATGCCTTCTTTCGTGTCTCCAAAGTGAATTGGAGCTTTCGCGGATTTCGGGGCGTGTTTCAGCGTATACTCACAATCGATGTAGCGTTCGTCGGCGGTTCCCGAGATGGTGTAGATGCACTCTTCTTCGAGAAGAGGAACTGCTGGAGCGTTGCCAATCGCGGCTGCTTGCCAAACGTGCTTCGCACGCACCGATGCACTCGTGGCGGATTGGGAGGTCTCGACTACTTCTGTGTGTATTACTTCCCCTTTGCCTTTTCCTTCGGCCCAAAAATCGAAATCGTTGACTTCGCCGTAAGTCATCCATAGAGATCGATGGTGGGGGTGGTCATGTTCTTCGTTCGGGCTGTCGGCGACCATCGGATACTCTCGAGACATCCGAGTGTCATCAGGACCCATGAGCGGCCACAAAATCGGTTTCGACCCCGACTTAAAAACGTAGCTTGTCGCAAGCTTGCCATCTTGAACCAAATCAACTCGGTCCGATTGCTTTATCACTTCAAAGACTTGCGAGAATCCGACAGGTGCAAAAACGAGAACAGCCACAACAAACCATGTGGTCATCCTAAGCCCGGCCCAGTTTGGACCGACGGCCAATCGGAACCCGTTGAGAGAGAGTGATCTGAAGAGGATGAGTGCAGGTAGAGAAGACATGCAAGAACGCGTTTCGGAGGAGGGATGTTGGAAACAGGTTTGATCGTACTTTTGATTTTCGAATTGTCGATTTCGGCCTTTTCAATTGTACAAATGCATTGATATTAGTCTCATAGGGCGACAGGATGCTTTTTGCCCATTTTTCTAAGATGGCGGCGGTTCAGGAGCGACATCAGTGTTTACGTCCGGTTGGCATAAAATTTCCATTCGTTTCGTCGTCAGCCTTGCGGTTTTTGTTGCAACCGCAATGTGCGTGGTGGTTAACCACGCGGTGGGGCAAGAGCCTCCGTTTACCGTTCCCGATGGTTTTTCGGTAGAACGAGTTGCGGATGACTCGATGGTCCACGATTGCTTTTGCATGACCCTCGATGGTTTAGGGCGGCCTGTGGTTTCAGGCCCTGGCTACATTCGTACGCTGGTGGATGACAACCAGGACGGCAAGTTCGATAGGAGCTTCCTGTGGTCCAACGCCCCCAAACAAGGAGCGCAGGGGCTTTGGTCTGAAGGTCGCCGATTGTTTTTTGTGAGCGAGGGTGGCCTTTGGTTGACCGAGGATCAGGACGGTGATTTGGTCGCAGATTCGAATGCAAAACGTATCCTGGAATTGCCAACCGGCGGAGAGCACGATGCGCATGCGATCCGCCGCGGACCGGATGGCTATTGGTATTTAATCGCCGGTAACTTTGCCCGCGATATGAACAAGCTTCAAAATGATCCAATCAGCCCGGTTCAGCGATCGCGAAGTGGAACGATCTGGCGAATCAGTCCGGATTTCTCCAAACGCAGTGTCTGGGCTCACGGAATGCGGAATTGCTACGACTTTGACTTCATGCCGGATGGGCAAATCGTCACTTACGATAGCGATTGCGAACGAGAGGCAACCATGCCTTGGTATCGCCCAACCCGAGTCATGGTGCTGGGACCTGGTTCGGATGCGGGATGGTGCGGGCAAGCGTGGAAGGATGAAGACCATCGCATCTCGATGCCGCTAACGCTTGCTCAACTTGGTCGAGGCTCGCCCACGGGCGTGGCTGTCTACCAGCACAGAGCCTTTCCCAAAAAGTACCACGACGCGGTGTTTGTGCTGGATTGGACCTTTGGCCGAGTGTTGGCCGTCTATCCATCCGCC
>CAIXME010000799.1 GCA_903920425.1 uncultured Pirellula sp.
AGACCGGAACTGGAGTTTGGCAGGTATGGTCAAGCTGGGCTTCGGAACGATGGAGCGTTCCGTTTCGATCGATGGTTCCTCATCGATCACCGTTCCAGGCAATCCGGCCAGTGTTAGCACCTCTTCAAGTGGACTTTTAGCCCGGAACACCAACGAGGGCAACTACTTGTCCAATACCTCGGTCGTTTCGCCTGAAGTTGCGTTGACGCTTGGGTATCGTATTACGAGGGGATTGGAAGCGACTTTTGGCTACACCTATCTGGGACTGCCTAAGGTTGCCAGAGTGTCGGATCAATTGGATCCCAATCTGGCTGTCAATCTCAGTAACCCACCTACTGGGGTGACACGTCCGAGTTTCGAATTGCTCGAGAGCAATTTCTCTCTGCATAGTTTGAACTATGGTCTGCAGTGGAACTACTAGGTTTTCGCTCTGTGACGGTTGTATCGATCAGGTTAGCTTTGATTCCCTGGCAAATAGGTTGGGGCAGGCCGGTACGAAGGTGACTGTGATGTATGGTTTGAGGAGTTTTTGTAGCTTCTCCAATCGCCTGCCTACGTTGTCGCCATGCTCACGACCGGGTTGATCGCCATCCATCCCTATACGTTAGTGCCCAATCATTACATTGGCACGAATGTCTATGTATGGAGTGAACAGAAGGCGACGGCCGAGAAATTCTTAAACATCGACCAACTCGTTTCGGAAAGCACCTTCAGCTATTTCCTAACGAACCCTACGGTAAAGGTGTTTGTTGAGGAAATCGGTTATCCGGTTTATCAGTCTTATGTAAACGAGCACCTCAATCAATGGTTGACGGATCCTGGTGTTGCTCGGCTTCAGAAAACGGCGTTGCTCGTCGAGTATATGCATTGGCAGCTGTCAGAAGCATTTTCGAATCCGACGATACGAAAAATCATTCAATCGTGCAATCATTGTTCGGACCAGCTAGCTCAATATGGGCCCGCTATCAATATCTCGGGCCGCGAATTGATCAGAGTGCTACGTCATGATGGTAGCTTCAACTCGCATGCGATCAACTGTGCATTCTATTCATTTCTCATTTCCAACGCCCGTGGCTTTAGTGCGGAATCGCTTTCTGAAATAAGTTCCGGAGCGATGCTCCATGACATTGGCAAGGTCGACGCGAATCTGTTTGACGAGGCACGTAATGCACCCAGTTCCGGTTCTCTGGATTGGACTGAGCGTAATGCCAAGACGCATCCCACCGAGGGTTTTCGCAGGCTCTGCAAAGATCCTCTCATCAAGGAGACGCAACTTTTGATGTGCTATCAACATCACGAGCGTCTGGACGGTAAGGGATTTCCTGTTGGCCTTTTGGCGGATGAGATACACGAAGCAAGCAAGATCTGCACCGTCGCAAATCGCTTTGACGGATTGACGAGCGTCCGAGGGCGACGTCAGCCTTTGACCAAGGCTGCAGCGCTGCGAGTGTTGGAGGGAGAACGCAATTCAGTTATTGATAGGGAGGCATTTCGATGCTTGGACCAACAACTGAATTAAGTTTCGAAGAGCGATTGGCATCCTGTCCCATGACCATGCTGATTCCGCCCAAGATTCATCTTGAGTTGCAACAGCGTGGAACAGTCAATACGTGTGACAACGATGTTCGCGCCGCTACGCGTTTTCGCTGCAATGGTCCTGCCGTTTTGGAGTGGGTGGATTCGCCGTACGGAATTTCACTCACGTTTTCAATGACACAAGCCATTATTCGCAACCTGTCAAAAACGGGGTTTTCCGTTTTGGCTGATCGACAATGGTTCCCCGAGCAAACGGCACGGCTCTATTTGCCGATCGCCATCGTGCAGGCGCGAGTGGTGCGTGCCCGTCGGTTAGGGAGCCGTTGTTACGACATAGGCCTCAGGATCGTTAACTTCAGAAGCCTTAGCGACTCCTCGTCTCGCGATTGATCGTTCGTTAGGCTCGCCTAATGGTGGCGCCCGTAACGGTCGATCCGAGTATCGCTTCTGCAACTGTCATACCAGCCGAGGATAGTGCTGATAATCGACTGCTTTTTTATTGTGAATCGGACGATCACATTCTTGTTGGAAAGAGGAACCTCAGCAAGGAAGCTGTCGCGAATACAAAGCGCAATGTATCGCTACTCTCACATCGAAACATCTGGAAGGAGCCAGCTCACCGCAATCAGTTGAACACAACGGAGTCCATCCATGGCAAAGAAAGATGTTTTTCGAGTAGTCACAAGAGCCCAGGACGGTTCTCTCAAAATTCGAGATTTCCATAATGCTGAGATGATCCTCAAAACGCACTCGCAGGCGGGCATTGACGACAGCAGCACCGACTTGGATCTTCGCGGGATGCCTATATTCAAAGGCTTGATCGGCCCAATTCCCGAAGGAAAGAACATCGTTCGCTACGAAAGTCCAGATGTTTTCGAGATCATGACCAAGGAGTGGGCAACCAACAAACCCCGCCGACGCCGCCGAAGCAAAGCGCAGCCAGACGCACCGGTTGCAAGCGAATGGGTTTCGCCAGGTGAAGCGAACTAGCTGTAGAGTGAGTATTTGAAGTCGCTCTTTTGCAAAAGCTATCCGTGAGACTCAACTTGAGATAGAGTATTAGGTTCGTGTAGCTTCCCGTACCGACTACCCCTTTGTTTCTCACATGCCGGATTTGATTGCTCAAGGCCCTGGCCCATCGGACCGATGGCGCAGGCCTATTCCCAAAGAATCGTCCGGACCAATCACCGTCATTCTAGGACGAACTGCGGCCGGCTGGGCCGTGCCATGGGATGATCGCATTTCACGACATCATGTGAGCATGGTCTGGAATGGAGGGCGACTGAGCGTTAGCCGCATTTCCGAGGCTCGCAATCCCATCTTCTACAAAGGGCTGCGGCAGGACTCGTTTGAAATAGGTATCGGTGATCACTTCGTGATCGGCCAAACCACATTTAGTCTGGTCGATCAGAGAGTTCGCGTTCTATCGCAATCGGATGAGCCCCCAGCTCTGACTGAACACTCCTACGCGCCGGCACAACTTCGGCAAGCGCGGTATCGCGACGCAGACCGACGCATCGAGGTATTGAGTCGCGTTCCGGAAATCATCTCTAGCAGTTCTAGCGACGAGGAGATGTGCGTTCGTGTCGTGAATGTGCTGCTGCAAGGGATTCCCCAGGCGGGCTTCGTTGCGATCGTCGCGGATCAACGCAATTGCGATGGTGCGACTGTTCCTTTCTCTTCGATTGACAAAAATGGCAAATCGTTGAGCGAGGGGCATGAGTTCGGAATCAAGTTGTTGCATTGGGATGCACGCAATCTCATCGGACACCAATTTTCTCCTTCGGCCCAATTGATTCAGCAAGCTACATCCAGTCGTGAGAGTGTGCTCCATGTGTGGAGCCGAGCCGTCGGCGAGTCCCAAACCGCGTACACCCAAAGCGAAAATGTGGACTGGGCTTTTTGTACACCCATCAACAGCGAATCATGCCCCGGGTGGGCCATCTACGTGGCGGGTGATTTCGGGAACTTGTTGCCTCAGAATGCTCGCGATGCAACTGCTGCTATCGCTGTAGATCTTCAAGATGATCTCAAGTTCACCGAATTAACCGCAACAACGCTAGGATCTTTACGTCAAACACGATTGTTGCAACGTCGTCAAGATTCTCTTCGCCCCTTCTTTGCTCCTGTCGTTCGACAGGCCCTTGCGACTCGCGATCCTGACGAAGTGCTCGCGCCGCGCGAAGCCAACGTGTCGGTTCTCTTTTGTGACCTACGTGGGTTCTCTCGTCAAAGTGAGGAGTCGGGAGACAAGTTGCTAGAGCTGTTGCGCCGAGTAAGTGACGCGCTGGGCGTGATGACGCATCACATCCTAGATCGAAACGGGGTGGTCGGCGATTTTCATGGCGATGCGGCGATGGGTTTTTGGGGATGGCCGTTAGAACAGCGAAGTTCTGTACTGCAAGCAGCACAGGCGGCGTTGGCCATACGTGCCGAATTTGAAGCCGCTGCAGCAATTGAAAAACATCC
>CAIXME010000800.1 GCA_903920425.1 uncultured Pirellula sp.
CAAACTCGACACCTACCTAGCCAAGGGGAAAGGGGCCGTTTACATCCATTGGGCCGTCAATGGCGATGAACGTGTTGGTGACTTTTCCAAACGAATTGGAATCGCGTCTCGCGGTGGCAACATTCGGTACCGTCACGGACCGTTGAGTCTGCAAATGCAAAACACCGACCATCCCATCCTGCGCAACATGACCGACATGTCTTTGTATGATGAGAGCTACTGGTTGATGACGGGCAACGTCGAGAATGTAACCTTGCTCGCGTCAAGCGAAGAGGACGGTGCTCCCCAGCCACAGGTTTGGACATATGAGAACGGACCCGGTAAGGTTTTCGTCAGCATCCCTGGGCACTATAGCTGGACATTCGATGACCCTCTGTTCCGAGTGCTGTTGCTGCGAGGAATTGCATGGACCGCTGGCGAACCAGTCGATCGATTCAACGCATTGGCATCCCCTGGGGCACGGATGGCAAAATGACGGTTGGCTAAAACAGCTGGCCGTCCTTGAAACGGATCGACTCTCTGATTGCGATGACTTCCTTGGCGGCGTTTTCCGCAGAATCAGAGAGTTTGGTGATGTGGCCCATCTTGCGACCTTGTCGTGCGCTTTGCTTTCCGTACAAGTGCAAATAGGCGAGAGGGATTTCCAGCGCGCGTTCAAATCTCGGAGCATCGCTTCCCCAAACATCACCCAATAAATTTGCCATCGCTGCTGGCTGAACTAGCGACGTATCACCCAGTGGAAGATTGCAAACAGCTCGAACTTGCTGCTCAAACTGACTGGTTCTGCAAGCTTCGATCGTCAAGTGGCCGGAGTTGTGCGGTCGGGGTGCGATCTCGTTGATCATCAACTCACCTTGTGCTCCCACAAAAAACTCGACGCACAGTAAGCCCTCCAGTTTCAATTCCTGCGCCACGCCGATTGCGATCGATTCGGCTTTGGGGGCAATAGATTGCAATTCGGGAGATGCAGGGCAGGTGGTAATGTCGAGAATGTGATTAGCGTGGGAGTTAGTGAACATCGGATACACGGCTGTTTGCCCGGTAGCGGTTCTTGCCACAATCACGGAGACCTCTGCGATGTACTTTACCCATTGCTCTGCAATGAGCGGCTCCGGACCAAGCAGTTCGATGGCGTCATTTGCCTCGATTTGATTGGATACTCTTCGCTGACCTTTTCCATCGTATCCCCAGTTCGTCGTTTTCAGAACGAGGGGCCAGCCGAGTTCGGCCGATGCCGGTGTGATATCTTGGATAGATCGGATCTCTCGAAACGGAGTAACCGGAAAGCCCAATTCTTTGAGAGTGCGTTTCTCTTTGAGCCGGTGTTGGGCCACCGCTAGAACCTTAACACCAGGACGTACAAGCGTTACCTCGGCTGCTCGCGAGACTGCTTCCAATGCGATGTTTTCGAATTCGAGCGTGATCACATCTACTTTTTCAGCGAAGGCACGGACGGCATTCGGGTCGAGATAATCGCCACGTACAGTTTCGTTCGCGACTTGGCTAGCTGGACTGTCCTGTTCGTCGGTAAAGACAACGACACGATAGCCTAGCTTTTGTGCCGACTGGGCAAACATGCGTCCGAGCTGTCCGCCACCGAAGACACCAAGGGCTGAACCGGGAGCGATAACGCGTGTATCTGGATCCATAAACGATTGGTTTGTACAGGGAGGAATAGGAAAGCGAGGAAGTTGTGACCGTCGAATGGGTGGGAGTTTTATTCTGTACGCAACGACGGCGGTGGTTCGCTGAGGACGGATTGGGTTTGATTGGCTGCGAAGGTTTCTAATTTGGCTTGGAGTGCAACATCGTTCAATCCCAGGATTCGCACAGCCAACAGTCCAGCATTCTTTGCACCTGCGGTTCCGATCGCTAGGGTGGCAACGGGGATTCCGCCGGGCATCTGCACAATACTGAGCAACGAATCGAGTCCTTGCAATGCTTTGCTTTGAACTGGTACACCAAGGACAGGTAATGTAGTGCAGGATGCTACCATGCCTGGGAGATGAGCTGCCCCGCCTGCACCCGCAATCAGTACATGAAGCCCCCGCTGCTTGGCCGCCGTGGCATACTCCACCATAAAGTGAGGCGTGCGATGGGCTGAAACGACACGAACCTCATACCCCACCTCGAATTGCTCCAGGATTTTGCAAGCTTCCTGCATCGTTTCCCAATCGGACTGGGATCCCATAATGACCCCAATCTTGGCATCCGTCTTCCCTAAATGATTCGCCGACATGGGTTATTTTTCCTGGAGGAGATGAGACTACAGTCACGGGAGGCCGATGCATGAGGATCCTCGATTTGGCTCAATTTGACAACCTCTCCTCGAAAGACTCGACGCTCGAAATCGTTGCTTCCCATCTCGATTAAAACAGGGAATCCGCAGACCGTATTCCTGTATTCTTGACACTCGGGCGGAAAAAGTTCAATTCACCCGCCGGCAGACGGTACATCAGATTGACAGGGTGATCGTGGACGGTCTAAACTGCCAGGTGAACGTCCAGTATTGGTTACTTTAATCTCGGAGCGAGAATAATGAAGAGTTCATGGATAGCAGGCCTGTTCGCGTTTGTAGTTGCATTCGCATCCGTTAGCCTGGCGATTGAAAGCAAGGTTGCCGTCGATAAAGTGAAATGCGTCGTTTCCGGTGCTGCTGTCAAAGAAGACAAAGCATCCGACTGGAAAGACGGAAAGATTTTCTTTTGCTGCGAGAACTGCCAAAAGAAGTTTGATGGCGACAAGAAAGCGTTCTCCGCTAAAGCAAACCATCAGCTAGTTGCGTCCAAGCAAGTCGTTCAGAAGGGTTGCCCGTTCTCTGGCGGACCAATCAAGTCTGAATTCTCGATGGAATTCAAGGATGCCACGATTGGATTCTGCTGCAACAACTGCAAAGGCAAAGCAGAAAAGATGTCGGACGACGACAAAGTTGCCAAGCTGTTCGGTGAAGAAGCTTACGAAAAGGCAAAGTTCGCCAAGCCTGAAAGCAAGTAATCTACAACCTCAGTTGAAAAAGACATGAAGGAAAGCCCCGCTCGTTGAGTGGGGCTTTCCTCGTTTTTCGTTCGCGTCAGAAAACGCAACGCGGTATAGGATTCGACGAGGATTGAGTTTTAATCGACTTTAAAAGCGACTACAATTCGACCCATACTCAGGATCCTCTTTGTTCACTCACACCACGGGTTAGTATTGTTGGAATGGTCGCGAAAACTTCAAAGAAGATTGTGATAGTTGGTGGCGGCATTATTGGCCTTTCTTCGGCGCTCGCTGCGTTGAAACAAGGCGCTCAAGTAACCGTTATTGAGCGGCAAGCAATAGAGGGGGACAACTGCTCTCGTGGCAATGCCGGGATGATCGTCCCTAGCCACTTTACACCTCTGGCTGCACCAGGCGCTTTCCAACAAGCGATCAAATGGATGCGGGATCCAGAATCCCCATTCCATGTCCAGCCTCGCCTGAGCTGGGACCTGATGAAATGGGGGCTTCGGTTTTATCTCGCCGCGACTCCGAAACAGGTGGACCAATCCGCCCCTTTGCTTCGCGACCTGAGCTTCGCGTCCCGAGACCTTTATCTCCAGTGGCACGATTCCGGGATCGAGTGTTCGCTGGCCAAAAAGGGATTGCTCATGCTATGCAATAGCGAGCACACCTTGCACGAAGAATCGCATATGGCCAGTCGAGCGAGGGAACTGGGTGTTCCCGCCCAAGTGCTGTCGAAAGAGGAGACCAACGCTCTCGACCCGAACGTTACGATGGATATCCTCGGCAGTGTCTATTACCCAAAGGACTGCCACCTGGACCCGTCGCAATTGCTCGCTTCGTTGCGATCCAAAGTTTTGTCTATGGGAGGACAGATCAGCAACAATTGCTTGTTCCAAGAATGGATTCACCAGGGTGACACCATCGTTGGAATCAAAACGACACAAGGTGATTTTACGGCG
>CAIXME010000801.1 GCA_903920425.1 uncultured Pirellula sp.
GGTGGTTAACTCTTCTCTAATGCCAAGATTAGTTCACCACGAAGAACACCGAGAGCACGAAGGAGAAGAGCCAAGCTTTCCCCTTAAATCTTCGTGTTCTTCGTGTCCTTCGTGGTAATAAAGTCTTTAGCGGATTGGGATCTTCTAGTTCAGATTCTTTGGTTCACGCGGAGGCGCGGAGACGCGGAGAAGAGTTGTGATTCAAAATCAATTCTTACAAACTCTGTGTCTTGGTGTCTCTGTGGTGAAAAAACGCGATCCCTGGATAAGCGTGCGATGAACCAACCGAAAACGGATGCTCAAACACTGGCTAAGCATCTAGCAGTGGAACGAGAACAAATTTCCGGGATAGCCCCGGGCGTTCGTCGCGATCTAGCCGTACAAGACGTTTTTACGAATCACGGTTCTCGGCCGGACGAACTGCCGAGCATCTCGAGGAAGTCGGCTTTGCCCACGCCTCCAACTCTCTGTTGCAAGACGTCTCCGTTTGCATCGATGATGATTGTGCTTGGTGTGATGCCGACGGCGTAACGGCTGCGAATTGGGACCGAATCAGGATCGTCTACATCTACCGTCACCGGGATGAATGTTTTGTTGACAATCGCAGTAACTTGTTCGTCCGCCCAGACGGTACGTTTCATGATCCGACAAGGAACGCACCACTTGCCTGTGAAAAACAGGATGATCGGCTTACCGGTTTGGGATGCTTGTTCTTGAGCAGACTGAAAATCGGCAGCCCAAGCGACGTTGTTGGATGGTACATAGAAGCAGTACCATGCGTAGGGGAGCGACACGAAGAGTACCGTCAGCCAAAACCATCGCCAAAAGTTAAACTTGGGGCGAACGGGTTTGGATGCGCTGTCTGTGACCTCAGGTGATTGCAAGCCACTCTCCGAATTTTGTGTCAACCTAGTGTCCCAGTATAAAATGTGATTTGGTTGTAAGCTGGCTGGCCAGCAAGTAGACCGCCCCATCATTTGGCAGGCATTATTCTCCACCAAAGTAGGCGCGACTATTCTAAATCCCGTCGCAAAAGATTAATAAAAACGGGATAGCAGGCAGCCGAACACCGCCACGCAATCCAAAGAACGTACATTGCGTCTGTCTGTCAAAATCAAGGATAAGTGAGTCGCCTGCGTTGCGAGCCAAGTCGGTCACCACAACGCCCATTAGAAAGTATTTGCTGAATTCGAGCGACCTCATGCGAACTTGAAACGCACCCGTGAGCGTCTGCCTCGAGTCGTCGTTTACAATTACGGCGAACGTGCCCATCTTTTCAAGACCTTTCCAATGCCTGAGCAAGCAATGAGCATTTCGAACAGGAAAACGGAGTCAAAAGCATCGTGACGGAACCGCTGATCTTTTCTGTCGGCACTCAAGTTGTCGTACAAAAGGAAACTTACCACGCGAATCGTCGAGTAGCACATCCCGCCGGATCGGTAGGTGTCATTGTTCGTTCGCCAATCGACAGAACGCATACGTATCGCGTGAAGTTTAACGATGGATTCGAAGCTGCAGTACACCACGATCAATTGATTCGGCTGTCCGAATTCAAACGAGTCCCCTCGGAATTGGATCTTGCTCGGGACCCCATGGAGGCAGGAGCTGAAACAGGTTGTCTTACGACATTGGATTTGAATGAGCGAGTCATTTACCGATGTGTGATTGGTTCACGAGCATACGGATTGGAGGATGACCAATCCGACACGGACCGTCGTGGAATCTACCTGCCGCCTGCCGAACTGCATTGGTCGCTTTATGGAGTTCCCGAACAATTGGAGAACGAAGAGACTCAAGAAGCGTATTGGGAGCTGCAAAAGTTTATCGTTCTAGCACTGAAAGCGAACCCGAACGTATTGGAGTGCCTCTATTCGCCCATCGTCGAGGTTGCGACACCTTTGGCACAAGAATTACTAGCGATGCGAGAGTCGTTTCTGTCGAAGCTCGTATTCCAGACGTATTCCGGCTATGTGGCATCTCAATTCAAAAAGATGCAAACAGACATTCGCAATCAGGGGCGAGTCAAGTGGAAGCACGTGATGCACTTGATCCGATTGTTGATCTCCGGAATCGATGTGCTTCGCGACGGCAAAGTCACTGTTGAAGTGGGCTCGAAGCGAGAACAGTTGCTCGAGATCAAGCGAGGCAAAGTGCCATTCGCAGATGCGGACGCTTGGCGCAAGAGACTGCAGATTGAGTTTGAGCAGGCGTTTCAGCAAACTACGCTTCCTGATCGGCCCGACTACGAACGAGTCAATGCGTTCTTGATCCACGCGAGAAAACTCGCCATGCACAAGGAATTACCATGATCGATTACGAAAAGATGATGACTCATGTAAAGTCGCATCCGTTTCCACTGGTGTTCGCCACAATCAGTGGTGCTCACTTGTATGGATTTCCATCGCCCGATTCCGACTTCGACTTGCGCGGCGTGCATTTGCTGCCGCTGCCAACCGTGTTGAGCCTGGATGAGGGCCAACAGACGGTTGAAAAAGAAGGGATCTATGATGGCTTGGAAATCGATCTGGTCACTCATGATGCGGCGAAGTTCTTTGGTCTGATGCTGAAACGCAATGGCTATGTGCTAGAACAGCTTCTGTCCCCTCTAGTCGTATTCACGACGCCGGAGCATGAGGAGCTGAAAGCGATCGCATCCAGCTGTATCACTCGGCATCATGCGCATCACTACATGGGCTTTGCTGCGACCCAATGGAAACTGTTTGAAAAGGAATCGCCGCCGCGAGTCAAGCCGCTTCTCTACACGTTTCGAGTTCTATTGACGGGGATCCATTTAATGAGGACAGGGAAAGTCCAAGCCAATCTGTGCATACTGAATGAGTCTGCCAAGTTGAGCTACTTGGATGAACTGATCCATCGCAAGCAGACCGGTGCAGAGAAGGGTGTCCTGGACGCTGCCGACATGCAATTCTATCGAGACGAGTACGATCGACTAACTCGAGAATTGGAACGGGCATACGAAGAATCGACCTTGCCGGAAATGCCATCGGCACGAGCGTCGATCAACGACCTGTTGGTTCGTCTACGATTGAAAGGCGTGCAGTATTCCGGGAGTCAGGTTTAATCTAGCGATCTTGGATCTTTGCAAGGAATTGTTCGATCAACCCCTCTGATGCTTTGACGACATGTTCGGGGCCTGGAAACGCGCCGCTTTTGACATCGCTAATATAGTCACGAAATCCTGCGACACGTTCCACTTGCATCGCCTGTTCCATGAGGTATAGGTTTCGATACTGTTTTGTGTGGCGTGGATACGGTGGAGCATGATTGCCCAAGATATCCTCGGCGAACATGAATTGAATATCACCGCCGCTGCCTGCACCAATTGATGAAGTCACCAAGCTAGTGCGACGGGAAATCTCTTTAAGCAAATCAGCGGGTACGACTTCTACTTCGACCGCCCACGCGCCTGCTGCTTCGAATGACTTGATCTGCTCGAATATCCAAGTGGCCTCGTCCATCGTCTTTCCAACCGCCTTGAGCCCGCCTGTCCATGTACTCAAGCGGGGCACGAGTCCAGCATGAGCTTGTACAGGAATGCCCACGCTGGAAACAGCTCGAATGAACTCGGCGTTCCATTGGCACATGATTCCATCCGCACCCGCTTCCATGGCGTCAAAGCCCGCTCGAACCGCTTCCTGCACGGTGGCAATCTTTGTCAGCCCGATGCAGAATGTCATGAATGTATTGGGAGCCGCTTTGCGAATCGCGATGGCGCTGGCAGGATTCTTGGGATCGAATTTGACTTTGAGCGTATCAATTCCAGCTTCTTCGGCTGCAGCTGCCTCGCTTGTGGTAAAGGGCATGGTTTCAGTGAGAACGGCCTTGCCCTTCAAGCTCTGAAGGTGCTTGATAGTGTAGTTGCGAGTGCCATACTCACCACCCAACGTCATGATCCGATGCAGCCCGCGTTTGTGAGCATCTCTGGGAGGTAAGGTGCTAGAGGTTGGCGCATCTGGCTTCATGGGATTAATCTTTTGTTCCAGTCAGAGACACAGGGGCGAGGGGTTGGCTTCGATAACGAGTTGGGGACTTCGAAAGTCACAACGCACCACCATCGTAACAACGAATGGACGCCCGTGCTATTTCACTTGA
>CAIXME010000802.1 GCA_903920425.1 uncultured Pirellula sp.
GGAAATCGTTGACACCTTCCGATGCAAGTTGATCGGATTCTCGCTCGTAGGCGAAATCGACATTGCGATCATTGCTGAACGGCTGAATCAATACCGAACGCCAATCTCCTGGCGTTCCAGTGGATGGACCATTGCCATTGGTGTCCACCAACGACTGACCTGAAAAATCAAATCCTGCACCAATCGTGTCGTCTGCGAGACTCGTCAAAACAACTGGGAAACCAGGGGCACCCAACAATTGCAACGACCCACCAATTCGATCCTTGATGTCCAGTGGACGACCTGTAGCCGTAAACCCACCGCTGGTATTCAACTTCACAACCAGGCTCTCGTCGGACTTGCTGGTCAACCGCAATCCACCGTAGGTGTGGAAATCAGGAACAACAATTTCACTCATCAAGATGTGAACAATGTCTGTATCGTCCCAAACGCTTTCCGTTGTCAATGTTGCGCCACGCACAACCATGCCGTTCAAAGCGTTGCCGCCGAGTCGATTATTGCTAATCAACGGACCGCTATTCCCCACTCCGATGCTCTCGCGTCGATTCAACCCCGTCATACGACCGTAGTCGCTGATCTTGGCCGTGTTGAGCGAATTCGCATCGATGCTGACCGCTGCGGTATCTAGTGCGGAATTGTTCCGAATCAAATTGTTGAGGAAAACGGGTTGGCTTCCGACAATGTAGATCGCCGCCGACTCGTTGACGCCACGCGAATCGCGATTGGTATTGCCTCGCGAATCCGTTCCTGACGCATTGTCTTCGATTACCGAATTGGTAATGCGTGCAGTGGACTGGTGCACTTCAATCGCGTTGAATGACGCAAATCCACCAGGAACTCTCGATGTTCCACCACCGAAAGTGATCAACGCATTGTCGATACTCAACTCGCCTAAATGGCGAGACATAATACCAGACCAATCACCTGCAGCAGGAGAGGTCAAATTGCCATCATCGTTCGTATCGAACGTTCCGCCCGCACCGTAACGATCGTCCTTGCGCGAGGTGAATACAATCGGCTTGGCTTTCGTACCTTCTGCGAGCATCGTGGCGCTTACGCCTAATTCGATACGTCCGCCCGAGCTCTTAACGACCACACCTGGATCGATGACCAAGCTGGCATCTCTGCGAGCACGTTGTATTTCCGTTGCTCCCAAATTCAGAAGCACGCCGTTGAGGGACAGACCGTTGTCAACATACGAGGTGTCGTCACGATTCAAAATCGCCACAAGCTTGAAGGAACCTGTGTTGTTTTCTTGTCGCCAAATCTTGCGTGAAACATAGTCCACGGTGGCAGTTGGCAGATTGTTCATACGCACCGACCGACCAGCCTGAACCAGGACAGATCTTGGGGCGCTTGGTAGACTTTCCTGACCGAATTTATCAACGTAAGTGATCAGGTATGTTGCCGAAACGTTACTTGCGAAACCAGTACCGCTCGTTGGTGTGACAGATGTCAAAGTCACCAAGGACGATACAGGAGCAACGGTCTCGTGCAATGGTCCACCCGGTGTTCCCTCGACTATGAGGTTTTCACCAAGGACGATGGTGATCTCGGATTCATTGATCCGACCAGGAACGCTCAGCGGCTTCAAGTTCTGACCTGCGAGCGTATCGATTCGCACAAACAGACCATTCACCGAGTTATCGAAAATCGTATTGGATCGGATGTCCGGGCCAACACGAGTGTAATCCACGGCGAACGAGAAGCCTTGTTGGTATCTCCATTCGGTGAAGAGCGTCTCTTCAAAACTGTTGGGATCAACGCTGATCGCGGAATCGGAACTCAGGGTGATGCGGTTGTTCAAGATCAACGGACGTGACTCGGTCAAGTCGATTGGACTGATAACCCGCGCCAATGTTCCTACACCAACCAGGCCCCCACCATAACGAATATCTGCATTCGAAATGGTATTCAGGAAGATCCCTTCGCGTTCCAAATCGACGCGCCCTTGCGATCGGTCTACGTCCGTTCGTATTTCGATACCGCCCCAGTTACCAGACACTGGAGTCGTAGAAAGTGGATTCGTGTCGCGGCCGAGCGACTCATCGTTGTAGCTTGTGAAGTATACAGGTCTAGTTGGCAAACCGAGCACTTGGATCGCTGCGTTGCTGCGGTTCGTGGTGCTGTCGTTGCTGCCAACCAAAATCTTGCTGCCGCCGAACTTGAGGATCGCACCTGCGTCGATCATCATTGTCACGCCACGTGGTACATCCAACGTTACACCGTCGCGCAGCGCTCCCCCAGATGCTCCGCCATTTCCAATTTCATACGCATTGTCGTCAGTCAAATTGTTCGGCGTTCGATTGTCGCCCACCAAGCGAATAATGTCGCCTGGTCTTGCAACGGCTGTCGCTTCATCAATGCGGTTGAACGGGTTAGCGAGAGAGCCATTTCGCGTTGAACCGGTGAACGCTTTGTCTACGAACAAAGTGCGAATTGTTGGGTTCGTCGCTGGAGTGAACGGAGCGGCCGCCCTGAACCAGAAATCAAAGTTACCGCCTGCAATTCCATCCCCATCTCCATCCAAGGCTGTACCCTTGGTGTTGGAACCGTGGACTTGCTCCGACAATTGATTGGTAACGGTGCTCTTGAAATCGATTCGCAGTTGGTATTGGCCTTGGCTGACCGCACCACTGCCCGAATTAGATACCAATGGATTGTTATCTTCATTGCCTTTGCCCGTAACCGACAAATAGTATTCGCCTGGCTCGAGATTGACGCGAAGCATCGAATCATCGCTGAAGTAGTTGTTGTTTGCAGCAACGATGGACAGACTTCCGTCCGATTCTCGACGCAACAGCGTGAGGTAAGTATCCAATGTGCTGGAACTGTTCAAGCGTTCAGCAAAGGTTTCGGCACGAAGCTCACCACGTGCACCTGGTTGCACAACAAACTTATAAAGGTCAACGTCGCGGTTATCTGGACGGTACAAGTGTTGACCGTGAATAACATCGGCGGCCCCTGGGAAAATCTGCTCGAGTGCATTGCCGCTCGGATTGAGTCTTGCTTCGGATCCCTGAACGGTTCCAGGCGGCAGATCATAGGTGTGCCCAAGACCGATCAAGTGACCGATTTCGTGCAACGCCACATTGAAAAAGCTGGATGCTCCAGGCAAATTGGCGCCGTTCCCGAAGCCGTTGTCCCAAGACTCAGCACCGTCCATGATGGCGAGCTCGCCATCCAATTGTGCCACACCAGCCACATCGCCAGGACCACTGATGCTGCCGTTGGGAGCCATATCCCCAACGACGATCTTTTTGATTCCATCGCCAGCCGATGTCGGGCCGGTGTG
The DNA here is from genome assembly GCA_903920425.1 of uncultured Pirellula sp. GTDB lineage: Bacteria > Planctomycetota > Planctomycetia > Pirellulales > Pirellulaceae > JBKCUI01. Next base: position 3,296 of record CAIXME010000802.1, read on the forward strand.
CTCAGCTACGTCGATACCCAATTGCATCGAGTAGAATTCAAAGATCTCTCGTACGCGTTGCTTTTGATCCGGAGTGATGGACGTAAACAATGGTCGTCCAGCGATGTCCACGCCGTAGGACTGGTTGTCCATAAAGCTATAGAACATGGTCGTCGTGCCACTAACCGCATCTGGGCCC
>CAIXME010000803.1 GCA_903920425.1 uncultured Pirellula sp.
CTCCCACTTCTTCGAATCGTACCGAGACTTGTCTCGATACCCCGCTCTCCTGCATGGTGATCCCGTAGATCATGTTGGCGGCGGTCATTGTCTTTTTGCTGTGCGTGACAACGATAAACTTGGTCGTGTCCAAGAACTCACGCAAAACAGTGACGAAGCGTCCAATGTTGGCTTCATCGAACGGCGCGTCCACTTCGTCCAGAATACAGAACGGGCTTGGCCGGTACTGGAAAAACGCCATGATCAAAGCGACGGCTGTGAGCGCTTTCTCGCCACCGCTGAGCAAAGAGTTGCTCAATGTGGTTTTGCCAGGCGGCGTCGCAACAATCTCAATGCCGCTGTCTGGGTCTTTGGGGTCTTCCAATACAATGTCCGCGAATCCACCTCCGAACGATCGACGGTACAGTTCTTGGAAATTGGTACGGATGGTTGTCAACGTTGCGAGGAACAGATCCTGTGAGTCTTCATCGATCTTCGCCATCGTCTTGATCAAACTCGATTTGGCTTCGGTGAGATCATGATGGTGGTTGGACAGACGATCGTAACGGGTCTGCAATTCATCCAACTCCGTCAAGGCTTCCATATTCACGCTACCCGCAGCAGCGATTTCTTGACGCAAGTGGATAACATCCGATTCGATGACAGCCCGATCATAGGCTTTCGATGGTTTCTTTCCTGTGCTTGCTGCGACCATGTCCGCGAGCCAGATGAGGTTCTGCGATTTGGCGTCGTCGGTAGATGCCACGTCCTCAATGTCGATCAATGAGAGATCGGTTACTGTAGCTAGCTCATCGTCGGCGGAGTCGGATGACGATCCGTTGTGGATTGCCGCTTGCTGAGTCGACTGCTCGGAGCGTAGAGTATCTGCCGCGATCGCAAGCTCGTGCAAATCGATTTGGTACTCGCGGAGATAGAGTTCGTGCAGTGCGTCCCATTGGCTGACGAGCTGTTGCTGTTGTTGCTCGATGGTCAGGATGCGGTCTTGCCCTTTTTCTACGTTGCGTCGGGCTGTCTCAAGCTGTCGTGTCGCTTGCTGGAGAGCCGTATTCTGCAATTGAGCTTGCGAGGTAGCGTCTACGCGCCGGCCTTCCAATGTTTGGATGGTCGCTTGAGCTGCCTCGGCCCGTGCTTTAAATTCGGCTGCTGCGGCGAGGGTGGTAGAGATCTTGGACGCCATCGCTTCCAACGCCGATTGCGCTTGAGCAACGTTGCGAACCCGTTCCGCCGAGTCCTGTTGCATTTGCTCGATCGTGGTACGTAAGCCAACCGATCTTTGTTCGATACGGGCTAGCAGGATGCGTCGTTCGGTGACGTCCGTGTTTTGGCTTTGTAGGAGCGATTCGCAGGAGATCAGTTCCGCGGTGACAGCGCTTTGCTTTTCCTCTTGCTCAGCGACTTGTTTCGCGATCCCTGCCAGCTCGTTCTCCGTCTCGACGATCAGTCCATGGATCTCGGCCATCCGTTGCTCTGCCTGGAGCAGGTTGGAGCGATGGGTTTCCAGGGTTTTGGTCAGTTTGTTTTGTCGGATTTGAATGGATTCCACTCGCAACTCGCATGCGGTCGAGTCTCGCGATGCAGCATGCGAGGCTTGATCCAATTCACGCAAGCGCACTTCACACTCGCCGACGATCATTTGAGCTCGAGCGACTGCGGCGGCGCTTCCGACCAAGCTTTCCTCGACGTGTTTTATTTCTTCGCGTGCTGACTGCATTTCGCTGCGTCGTGAAACCAGTCCGAGTCCGGTTTGCAGCGAGCCGAGAGTGATGCTGCCGTCGCTTTCTACCAGCTGGCATTCTGCGGTCACAAATCGCAGACCTGCCCCGCGAAAATGACTTAACTCCAATGCCGTGGTGAGTGTATCGACAAACCAAGTGGTCCCGAGCAAAAATCGAATTAGCGGTTCGTAGGCATCGTCAAACTTGGTCATGCGATCGGCTCGACCCAATACGCCGCGCAGACCATCCAGCTGGATCTTTTCGCCCGAGCGTCGGCTCGACAGCCGGTCCATCCGCAACAAGGTGACGCGTCCATCGATTGCAAAGCTACCTTCATTGATCCAATCGATGATCTGGCCATTGCTGAGGACGATGGCGTCCGCGTGGGTACCCAGAGCGACGTCGATCAGCGGAGCCAAGTGCATTTCGGTGGAAAGCAAATCCGCTACCAAACCCAACACCGTTCCCCAAACATTGGCAACGATCTGTCCTGACGGATGTACAGGATCGAAGTCTGCGTTTTGGTTGGCCCGGGCGAGTCGCAGCAATTGTTGCCCGCCTCGACCAGCACCGGTGTACTGTTGCTCCAATTGCTCCAGGACGAGAAGTCGTTCTCGGACACCGTGCGATTTTCCCTGCATCGACACCATTTGGTCTTGTGCGGAGACCAACGCTGTTCGGCTTGATTGCAATTGTTGTTCTGCGTTTAACTTTGCTGCGGATGCGATTTCATAGGTGCGTGCAGCCTGGTCGCGCAGCTCCACCGCGGCTTGCAACTCATCGCGGACCTGGTTCAATTCGGAGACGGATGCGGCCAGTGTTTGGCTTTGTTGGTCAATCGACTGCTGGAGTTGGTCTATGTGCAATCGGTAGGCGGACAGTTGCGAACGGTACGTAGTCGAACGTTCAACGATGGAGGACTGTTCCTTTTTGGTGGCATCGTTGTGTTCTCTGAGCGATGCAAACTGGGTTTGCAAGGCAGCCAGGTTGCGTTCGCTATCCTCTAGTAATTGGACGGCGGATTGCCGTTCCATTTCGATCGCGTCGAGTTCGGCTTTTTTGACTTCGATCTCGCCAGACGACAGAGTCGCGCGTTGTTGCAGCATGGCAATGCGTTCTTCGAGCACCGTTTGCTCCGCAACGAATTCACCATGCCGTTCGAGCGACATCGCCTGACCGTTTTCGGCGGCGATGAGATCTCGCTGTGCCTCCAGATATTCCGATTGGATGGCATCCTGTTGCAGTTGCAAGGCTTGCCATTTGGACTGCTCGTCTGCCATCACAGTTTGGAGAGTCGACAGCTTTGATGCGAGTTCCGACTTGGCCTTGATCGACTCATCCAATTCCGCAACGAGTCTATCTTTCTCGGTTTGCAGAGCGAGTCGATCGATCCAGCCTAGTTGCTGCCGTTTGACGTGCAGAGTGGCGGTCATCTCGCGATAGCGATTCGCCTTGGTCGCTTGGCTTTTGAGCGTCGAGAGTCGTTTGCCTACTTCGTCGACAATGTCGTGCAGGCGTAGCATGTTTTGATCAACGCGTTGCAGTCGACGTTCGGCTTCGACCTTCTTTGCCTTAAAGCGGGAGATGCCTGCCGCTTCTTCAAAGATTCCGCGACGATCCTTGGCGGACGCCTGCAGCAAACGATCCACTTTGCCTTGTTCGATCAGGCTATAGGCATCGACCCCGACCCCGGTACCGCGAAAGAGATCTTTCACATCTTTCAAACGACATGGTTGGCTGTTGATGGCGTATTCACCTTCGCCGCTGCGAAAGACGCGTCGGCTTACGTGAACTTCATCCGAATCGTGGCTAAACAATCGGGTGCGGTTGTCTAGGATGAGGACCACTTCGGCGCTATTGGCTGGTTTGCGGCCACCCTCGGCGGATCCCTTGAAGATCACGTCGGCCATATCCGCACCGCGGAGCGCCTTGGCGCTCTGGGCGCCGAGTACCCATTTTACAGCGTCGACGACATTCGATTTGCCCGAACCGTTGGGTCCAACAACTACGGTAATCCCATCTGGAAAATCGAATCGAGTCCGATCTGCGAAACTCTTGAAGCCTACTAGTTCGAGGGCTTTGAGCATGGGGAGTTACCGGGTGGAGTTAGGCTGATTTTGATTCGAACTGGGACGTGCGGTTAGGAAAATTTTTATGATAGACATCAGGGATCGAGACCTGAACTGAATTCATTTTTGGTGGACTCGTCCTTGGCGAGCCCGCTCCCGACGGTGGTGGCTGGTTTGGCCTCGGAGGTCGGCTTGGACGGCTTCCACCACGAGGTCGGAGTCCACCAGCCAGACTGGTTCGATTTCTTGCCACCGACACTGGAGTTGTCGATTTTCACGACGTCTGCACAGGAGTCATCACCCTTGTCCGTTGCAATCGCGTTTTTGCGTTGGTACTCTCGACCAGCGAATGGTCGTGGATTGAGAGCGACAGGAGACGAAAGTCCGCCGTTGCTGGACAACCAATCAATCGTGTGCACGACATCGTTGTAGTTGGCTTGCACGGTCCCGAGACCTTTCAAGATAGAGATGATGTCTGCGTTGACGGTGCTAGTGGATAGCTCGCCTGTGGTTTGTCGTTTCGAGATTTTGACTTGCTCGCCCATGGCAGGAGACAGACGCAGCGCAGGAGTCGGAGCGATGGCCGATGCAAGTCGAACTTGCGTCGCGTTGCCGAACAAAACGATTTCCTTTTTCTGTTGAAGCGAAACGGCGACCAACGGAGTTGAACTTGGAATTTGGACCAATTGGAAACTTTGGCCAGGGAGTTCGCCCGTAGTGATCTTTTCACCGACGACGGTCATGTCTGCAGGATTGCGATGGCGAATTGCCCAAAATGCGCCGAAGCGGAGTTCTGGTTCGGATTCTTGAAGCAATTGCTCCAACCCTTCACGTGCCAGTGAGTCTTCGTTCATGGCTAAACCGATGAGACAGAGCGGTCGAAATGCTGGTTCGTATCGAGCGAGTTCCATGAGGACGGGAATGCAATCCTTGTTGTCCATATAGGCCAACGAGTACGCCGAATGAAAGCGGATTTCCGTGTCGGATGAACCGAGAGCGTCGATAAGCACGGACTTGGATTCCGCGTTGCCGATCGCTTCGAGTTCGACGGCAGCGCGTCGAGCGGTTTCACGTCGCGTAAGCAGTTTCTTGCAGCCGAGCAATCGTTCTTGTTGTTCTGCTGGTGACTCGCCAAAGCCCGTAGCCAAGATGACGGACATGAAGTGGGCTGGGTCGAATTTGTATTTGGGTACGGTCGTTAGAACGATGTGCCAATCATTCTTGCCTTCTGCGACCAACTTTTGTTTGTTGGAGTCGTTGTAGAAGAAACGTGCATTGACGGCCTTTTCGATAGCCTTGGTAATGATGACGTGGCGATAATCGGGTTCGATTCGTAGTCCGAGCTGTTGGCTTTCCAGCAATCGAGCGCCGCCGATGGCAACACCCAACGTCGGTGTAGGCTCTTGTTTCTTGGTATAGGAGGTTGGCAGGATAACGATTTCTCCAGAGCCGAGCGCTTTGTCGTTGCTGCTGTGCAGTTTGCCGTCGCTCTGTACACCCATTTCTCGCAAACGAGCTTCGAAGACCATACCTTCCATCAGGTCGGTTGCGGGGCATTCCGTGGACACCTCGACATCCATATCGAGGACATCTCCTTTGATGTCTCCAGGATTGATGTAGGTGCGCAGTTTCACCAACGCGGTCGTTGGGCTATCGAGAACTTGTTCGGGATTATCGACGTCATGAGATCGCATTTCGCCGAGCATCCAGTCGCGTTGCATGCCAGGCTTCACGATACCGCCCGTGCCCGGCAGATTGCCGACCAAGCCAAAGGTGTCGTAATGTTTTGCGTACATCCCCAACGCTGCGGCAACTTCGCCTACCAATCGCGGACGCTCAGGATCTTCGAGCAACTCTTTGAACCGCTTGGTTTCTTTGGCGAAGTGATTGTTTTTCTCTTTGTCTTTGTTCATCCATGACTGGCAGCCCAGCGTATGCATCAGCGTAAACATGACCAGCATCGCTTTGGTTCCAAAGCGGTTGCTTTTGAGGCGAAGGCACCCAAGGATTGGCTGGCAAAATCGACTTACTCGGTCCATCGAGTTCAGTTCCCTACGTTGGTTGTTACGTGTTGCAAGCGAAAAGCTGCGATGAGAACCAGAGCGCGCAGTCCATCGCGCGGTTCGTGGGTCTCCAACCCAAGGGAATAGCGTCAATACGACAGTCCCGTCAATATCGCTCCCGTTCCGTTCTCATAACTAAGTGAGAGATAGCATTCGGTGCGCGGCGCTAACGCGTCGGGCTGTGATCTTTGCTTTTAGGCTCGATTTTTACCACAGAGACACAGAGGCACAGAGAAGCAGCAGGTTGGCGTCGGTTTGGGTTCGTGCCGATCAGATTCCATGGTTCACGCGGAGGCGCGGAGACGCGGGGAAGAGTTGTGTTCAAAAAATGAATTCTGGAATTCTCTGTGGCTTAGTCTCTCTGTGGTGAAAAATTTTGCTAACGCGTCGGGGGGGGGATAACAACAGTCCCATGCCAAACGAAGTACTGCTGCTGTTTTCGCTTAGTCTTGGACGTTGCGAATGCGCTGGTGCGGGGCTGTGATGGCGTTATAGGACTCAGGGCGGCGATCTGCCCAGCGATCGATGATGTGCTCTTTGGGGACTCGCACCAACCGTTTGTTTCTCGCCAAGGCCACATCGATTTCAGCAGTCAGGATTGCTTCTTGTTCATGCGGCGCGTCTGCCATGGGGTTGCCGTTGGTGTCGCAGATGCGGCTATTTCCAATGAAGCGGAATCCTCGTTCGGTGCCAACGCGGTTGACACTCATGAAATAGACATTGTTTTCTAGCGCGCGAGCGTTGGGGACGTATTTCGCAAACGTTTCGGCTCCAGGCGGCCAATTGGTTGGCAAAATCAAAATGTCCGAATCGTCCAGCGCGAGGCAACGCGATGACTCGGGAAAGCCGCCGTCGTAGCAAATGTGAACGCCGACTCGCATGCCATTTGCCTCAAAGGCACGGAAAGGCCCCGGCCCTTGAGTTACAAATCGGTCGATGCCCAGATAGGGTAAATGAATTTTGCGATAGACATCTACTAAGCCATCGGGCCCGACCAAGGGGCAGCTGTTGTAGATGCGATCCTCTGGAGTACGCTCCAGCATACCGAATGCGACAAACGCATTATTTGACTTGCACCAGTCCGAAATCGCGGTCACCGCCGGGCCGTCCAGGAATTGAGAATGCGGTAACGCTTCTTCTAGGCTCGAAAAGCAGTAGCCAGAAAGCATGCATTCCGGGAATACGATGAGGTCGCTTTTGAGTAATTCGGGGTTCTCGAGCCATTGCAGCATCCGATCCAGGTTGGCGGCGGTGTCAGCAAAGGTGACGTGCGTTTGAACTCCACTAACGATTTTTTTGCTGTTGGTCATCGAGGGCAGTCGGTTGTTGGAATAGCAAGCGTTGGCAATCGGCGGTTTTCGGAAACTTCAGGAAATACGTGGTCATTTACTGGAGAGCATGCGATCAATATATCGAACTACGGTCCAGGTTGGGCCTGTGGAGTCTTAAGATCCTCTCGTGGACGGAGTTTATGCTCCCTGAACACGCGAGATTCGAGCATTTACGCAGGGCGAGAACGCTTTAATGGCGTATTGGTCTGCCTAGGAGGATTTCTGCGTGGTTTAAACGTCCTTTGTTGCGTTGCTGTGCGATGGGCGGTAACACCATGGGCTCGGCGAATCGACCTTATTCGCTCTCGGGCAGCGAGGGCGATTGGAAAGGTTGTTGGTGGGGAGTTCCCAGGGCCGGCCAGATCACAAATGCCCTCAAACGCTTGCATTTGGCACGAGTTTGGGCTTGTGATTGTTAGATGGGTTAAGGATACTTTCCGGTTGAAATTTACTGAAATTGGGTTGAGCCACAGCTTGCAAAGTAGCGAGATGAAACGGCCACGGATTACCGGTGGCCGTTTATTTTTGGTTGTTCTGGTCGGTTGTTTCGGGGCACTAAACCGTGTTTCCTGTTGCGATTTTTGAACTAGGACGGGCAAATATGGACTCAGCCGCGCGACGGATGTTTGCAAAACAGCAGTCCGATCGCACAGACCCTTTGCCTCGAGCGGTTGCTCGAAAGTGAGAGATAGAGAGTATGGCACGTTATACTGGCCCCAAGGCTCGCGTTAACCGTCGTTTCGGCGCTGTATTGTATGAAAGCGCTGGTGCTTTGCGAGCATACGAAAAGCGAAGCGAGCAACCACCAGGGATGCACCCAAAGGGTCGCCGAACGAGCAACTACGGCACCGCGTTGTCGGAAAAGCAAAAGATCAAGTACTACTACGGTCTTGGTGAGCGCCAACTACGTCGTTACTTCGATGACGCCGTACGGAAGAAGGGCAACACGGGCGAAACATTGCTTTTGATGTGCGAGCGCCGTTTGGACAATATCATCCGCCGTATCGGTCTGGCAAAGACACGTCCACAAGCTCGACAAGGCATCGTGCACGGCCACTTCAAAGTGAACGGTGTGAAGGTTTCGAGCCCATCGTACATGTTGCGACCAGGCGACGTTATTGAGATCCGTAGCAACGAAGCGATCCGCAATTTGTATCGCGGAATCATCGCCAACAATTCGCCAATTCCTTTGGATTGGGTATCGTTGGACAGCGAAGGTCTGAAAGCGATCGTTCAAGGCAACCCTGGTGCGAGCGACATTTCGCTACCGGTGAACGCCAACATCGTGGTCGAATTCTTGTCCCGATAGTTTCTCAAGCTTGTTGTACATCTCATGCACTCTCCTGTTGTTGTTTTGGGTGGTGGGCCTGGAGGATACGCGGCGGCTTTCTTGGCTGCCGACGAAGGGCTCGAAGTTGTTCTCGTAGAAGCAGAGTCCCGACTCGGGGGCACATGCTTGTTACGAGGTTGTATACCGTCCAAAGCGTTGTTGCATGTTGCCAAGGTGATTGGTGAAGCGCACGAGATGAGCCAAGAGTGGGGCGTCGAATTCGGCAGCCCCAAGATCGATATCGACAAGGTCCGAGCTCGCAAGGACAAAGTCATCGAGACTTTGACCGGTGGGCTTGGTCAGTTGTCGAAGCGAAGAAACGTAAAAGTCATCAAAGCGCGTGGTAAATTCGAGAATTCCACGACGCTCGTTCTCGAGGGTAACGACCCTTCGATTCCTGAGGGTGGCAAGCTCACGTTCGACTACTGTGTTGTTGCGACAGGTAGCGTCCCTGCGATGCCTCCTGCGTTCAACATTGGATCGGCGCGAGTCATGGATTCCACCGGCGCGCTGGCTTTGGTGGATATTCCTGAGCGGCTGCTAGTCATCGGTGGCGGTTACATCGGGCTGGAGATGGGCACCGTGTATGCCAATCTCGGGTCGAAAGTAACGGTGGTCGAGTGGACTGATGGGTTGCTGCCAGGTGCGGATCGCGACTTGGTCAAACCTCTTCACAACCGGCTCAAAAAGCTCTTCGGAGACCGGATCTATTTGAATACCAAGGTTGGTTCGGTCGCAGAGATCGACAACCAAGTTGAGGTCACCTTTGAGGGGCCTGGTAAGTTTGGTCACGAGCGATTTGATCGGGTTTTGGTCAGCGTCGGTCGTCGGCCCGTCAGTCAAGGTCTTGGGATTGAGAATACGCTAGCGCAAGTGAATGCCAAGGGCTTCATCGTCTGCGACAAGCAGCAACGAACATCCGACCCGCATATCCTCGCCATCGGCGACGTGGCGGGAGATCCCATGTTGGCTCACAAGGCGAGCCATGAAGCCAAGGTGGCGATCGAAGTGATACTTGGAAAGCCCGCTGTGTTCGACAAGGTGGCTATCCCTGCCGTGGTGTTTACCGATCCAGAAATCGCGTGGGCGGGACTGACGGACGATCAAGCCAAGCGAGAAGGTCGTAAGGTGGATATCGAGGTCTATCCGTGGGCTGCGAGTGGACGTGCTCAAGCGTTGGGGCGGACCGAAGGGTTCACCAAATGGCTGATCGACCCCGAAACCCATCGCGTTTTGGGCTGCGGTATCGTCGGTGCCGGGGCTGGCGAATTGATCGCAGAAGCGGTACTCGCAATCGAAATGGGATGCGAAGTTCGGGACATTACCGAATCAGTTCACCCGCACCCAACCCTCAGTGAGACCCTGATGAACGCAGGTGAAGTTCACTTTGGGACTGCCACAGAGATCTACAAACCAAAGCGTCATTCATAACACCGGGTGGCGAGTCGGTTGGCTCGTCCGTGGGTGTTTTTGAGCCAGGTAGCAGCTTGATTTAGCCTGCTCTTGGCTCGGTGTGGACTGCTGGAAAATCGTTCCCGTCTCCCAGTGTGTATCGTTCTGGAATAGCCCGTCTGCGGACGCCGGTTTGCGTCGGTGGCTGCCTAGTTTTGGCCAGCGTCGGGCGTTGGTTTTGCTGTTCATTGCTTCGGCCGGTGGGCCGGGCTGCCAGTGTTGTGATCCCGGGGATTTCTGGTATATTCTTTGCACGCAGAAAAGGCGTTAATTACCAGGAAAAACACTGACGGAAACGCAGTTGAAGAGACCGGTTTTTTAACGCCGCTCGATTCTCTTTTCCGAAATGGCTATCCACGTGTCGAACGTCCCACCAAACGATGATTTTGACTCCAATGACCCAGCTTCCTTGCCATCGGCTGGAGGAGATGGTAGCAGCGGAGGAGGTGGTGGCGGAGAACGCATGATCGAGCAATCGATCGAAGATCAGATGCAGGAAAGCTATCTGACCTATGCGATGAGTGTGATCGTCAGCCGAGCGTTGCCGGATGTGCGCGATGGACTGAAACCGAGTCAGCGTCGGATCTTGGTCGCGATGCATGATTTGAATTTAACGCCGGGTGCAGCCCGAGTGAAATGCGCCAAGATCGCCGGTGACACCTCTGGAAACTACCACCCTCACGGTGAAGCGATCATCTATCCGACATTGGTTCGGATGGCGCAGGAATGGAACATGCGCCACTTGCTGATCGACAAGCAAGGTAACTTTGGATCGATCGCTGGATTGCCCGCCGCTGCGATGCGATACACCGAAGCGAGGCTAGCAGCTCCCGCCGCCATGATGCTCGATGATATTCGTCTCGACACCGTGGACTTCATTCCAACGTACGATGAGCGACGCACTGAACCCGTTGTTCTCCCGTCCAAGTTCCCGAACTTGATCGTCAATGGAGCGACAGGTATCGCGGTCGGTATGGCCACGAGTATCCCACCGCACAATCTACGTGAAGTATGTGCTGCCCTCGTTCGATTGATCGACGATCCCGAAATATCGATCGCTGAAATCAACGAAATCATTCCGGGACCTGACTTCCCCACCGGCGGTATCATCTGTGGTCGCTATGCGATTCGCCAAGGATACAACACAGGCCGATCCACGATTATCTTGCGAGCCAAGGTCGACGTCGAAGAGGGCAAGAAATCGCGTCTTATCATTCGTGAGATCCCCTACCAGCAGTTCCGCGATCGGGTTATCGAGCGGATCGCGGATTTGGTACGCAACGAAAAAATCAAAGGCATCTCCGCAATTCGAGACGAGAGCGATCTCAAAGAGCCGGTACGCATCGTCGTCGAGATCAAGCAGAACTCAGACCCGCACGTTGTGCTCAACCAGCTTTACCAGTTCTCATCATTGCAAGAGTCGTTCTCTATCAACATGTTGGCGTTGGTGGACGGCAAGCCTCGCGAGCTGAGCATCAAAGAGCTGTTGCAAGAATTCATTCGCCACCGGGTTACGGTCATTCGGCGTCGCACGCAATTTTTGCTCGCATCGGCTCGCAAGCGAAAGCACGTGGTAGAAGGTCTCTTGCTGGCGTTAGCTGACATCGACCAAATTATCATGTTGATTCGCCAAAGCCGAACTCAAGCAGAAGCGAAAATCAAGTTGATGGGAGTCGAGTGTCCGGCATCCATGATGGCACGGGCTTTGGGAGAGCGAGGATTCGCAGACTTCCA
>CAIXME010000804.1 GCA_903920425.1 uncultured Pirellula sp.
AAAGCTTACGCCGATTAAGTGCCATTCAGACCTGACCCCTTTTCGAAAGTGGCATAGGCTTCCAGCCTGTGATTACGCTGACCCACAGGCTAGAAGCCTATGCCACTGTTTTGGATCTTTGTTAGGCCTTGGGGGTGAATCGCGAATAGAGCTGGCGGATTTGCGTGGTCATATTGCGGTGCTGGAATTGTTGAGTGAAACGCATTTGGCCGTTTCGCCCAAGTTGCATACGCAGCTCGCGGTTCCTTGCCAGCATGGTCATTGCTTGTGCTAGGGCTTGCGTGTCTTTGGGGGGAATCAAGCAGCCTGTCTCATCGTTAATGACCACCTCTTTGGCTCCGTCGACGTCGAAGCTGATCGCAGGCTTTCCCGCGATCAACGCTTGCGGTAACGCTCTCGCGAGTCCTTCGCGTAACGAAGCGTGCACCAAAATGTCCATCGCGCCGACATACTTGGCTACTTGATCGGGCGGGACGAGTCCTGCAAAAACAAATCGGTCTGAAAGTCCCAGTTGCGCAATATCTCTTTCCATCTGAGCGCGAAGGATCCCATCGCCTACAAACAGGAACTTCACGTCTGGCTGCGCAGCGCACACCTCTTTGGCCGCCTGAATAACGTACTCATGTCCCTTGAGATGAAATAACCTCGCGATTTTTCCGACCACAACATCGGTGTCTCTAAAACCAAGTTGATGGCGCATTTCATGGCGTGTCGCATCACTTGATAAAAAGGGATCGACATCCATGCCACTATAGATTGTGGTGAATTTGTTGGCTGGTGCTACTTGCGCTGAAACCATAAGCTCTGTCATGGCGTTGGCCACGCTGATCATATGGTGGCATCGTTTCGCCGCCCATCTTTCACATTGGATATAAAACCAACGGCTGGCGAAGTTTTGGTAGGGGTGAAATGGCGCTCCATGAACGGTGTGGATCACGCACGGAACATTGCTTTTCCATGCAGCCTCGCGACCGATCATCCCCGCCTTGGCACTGTGCGTATGTACCACGTCGGGTTTCCAGGTTTGTATGGACCGTTTGATCGCTAACAATGCTTTTGTGTCTGCAACGGGCTGGATCGCGCGGATCAAGGATGGCTGGTACTCAATTTCGAGACCTGTTGTGTCCGTTTGCGATAGCAGTTTTCCCTCAGCTCCCAAGCTCGGGCCAGTTACGAGGATGACTTGATCTCCGTAATCACGTATCAAGTCCATGCAGTTAAAGAGGGTGTTTTCTTGGGCTCCACCCACGATCATGCGGGTGATGATATGCATGACTTTCATGGTTCGAATTCGTTCTTCGTTAGGTCTTGCTATCGATCGGCTCAGCATTTTCCGGCATTGTATTGTCTGGCATCGCATATCGGATGGTTAGTCCGACCAAGATGCATGCCGCACCGACCCAAGTCCACCACCCGGGTGCTTGGTAGTTGGGATCGCCCGAGCGTGTGAGATGGACCCAAATGGGCAACAGCACTGGTTCCAACAGTGTAATCAACGAAGCGATATGGCTGGGTGTGTTTTGAAGCCCTCTAGCAAAGAGCAAGTAAGGGAGACCCATTTGAATGATACCGATACCGGCCAAAATGCCCCACAGTGCACCGCTCGGTACCGCAGCGCCACTCATCCAAATCAACGGAAACATCGCGATCGCAGTTACTAAATGATTGAGCGCGATGAGCCATGCGGAATCATGATTCCGAAGTGCTCGGATGCAAAGAATAACGCCAGCGTAAAGTATGCCGGACGCCACTGCCAAGTAAGGTGACCACCACCGGTGTTCGGCAGAGTTATGACCATGCATGGCTTCCATCACCAGTATGAACAGAACGCCAAAGATACACGTTGACAGCATCACCCAATCGCGAAGCGTGGTGGTCTCGCGTAGAAAAGCGACTGCAGCCAACATCACCCAAGCGGGAGCAAGGTTTTGTAGCCAAATGGTATTGGCTGGCGACCCCGTGACGATAGCGCTGAGGAACGTCCAGTTCATCGCCACGAAACAGGTTGTCATGGGAATCATGGCCCAATGCCAACTGACTTTTCGGACCAATGGCACTAGCAATACCAAGGCAAAGCATGCCCGCCAAAAAGCAATCGCGGGACCTCGCAAATCGGCAGGCCAAACTCGAAGCAACGAGGATTGCGTAAAGAAGCCACTCGTGCTCCACAGCACTGCGGCCAGCAATACGAACCACACACCTGGAATGCGCTTTAGCAGTGGCGGGTGTGTTGGCAGTGGTCGGCTCGCGTCATTCATGCATTTTTCAGATCACAATCCGGTTACGGATTGATTCAATGGTGTCGCTTCTTCTGCAGCGGAACTTGAGGCTAGGTTGTGTATTCCGAGTTGAATCGAACGTATTCCGTGTTGAGGTCGGTTGTCCAGTGCGTTGCCAAGCCCGGACCCATGCCTACCTGCAAGTCAATCTCGGTGAGTTTGCGTCCCTTGATAGAACTGCTAACGACTGCTGCATCGAAGGCGATCGGCTCTCCCTTTTCGAACAGAGGGATTCCGTTGATTTTGAGCGCAGTGTATTCAGGGCGTATCGGTACGCCCGCATAGCCAGCCGCAGAAACGATACGTCCCCAGTTAGGATCGCCCCCCGTGATGGCCGTCTTGACCAGGTTGCTCAGAGCAATACTGCGAGCAACCGCATCGGCGTCCGCATCGTGATTGGCTCCCTGCACTCTAATCTCGATCAAGTGTGTTGCACCCTCACCGTCATCAGGAATCTTCTTTGCGAGTTCGATCGCTAAGTCCGTGAGGTTCTGCGAGAATAGAGCCTCATCGTTCCCGCTGAGGGCCGGCCGTTGTGCGCTGGGTTGAGAAGCGAGAAGCACTAGCGAATCGTTGGTGCTCATATGCCCTTCAACGCTGATGCAATTAAAGGATTTGTTAGCAGCAGATTGCAGAATCCGTTGTGCTTGTGCTGGTTCCAGCGGTGCGTCGGTAATGATGATAGCGAGCATGGTCGCCATCTTCGGCCCGATCATTCCCGCTCCCTTGCACATGCCGACAATATGAAGATCATTGCCTCGGACCGACAAGGTTCGCTCGGAGACTTTTCTCGCGATGTCTGTAGTCAAAATTCCATCGCACGCGTTCAAAAAGCCCGTTTCGGAAGCAGCAAGTTCGGAAGCGGCGGCGATAATACCGGACTTGACCTTTTCCATTGGCAGAAAGCGTCCGATGACGCCCGTGCTCATGACAACAAAGTGCTCCGGAGTCAACGAGCCAGAAGGGTCGACTGCTGCAGCGGCAATCTTTGTCATCTCGACCGCGTCGTGATGTCCTCGCGTGCCAGTACAGGCATTTGCGTTACCGCTGTTGACCACAATCCCACGTATCTTGTTGGATGGAGTCCGGCTGCGTGAAACAACCACCGGTGCGGCGACGATTTGATTGGTTGTGTATACGCCGGCTGCGACACACTCGGTGTCGGAGACAATCAGCGTGACGTCTCGGGCGCCTGCCTTGGTCTTGATGCTGCTGGAGACGCCTGCAAAACGAAAGCCGATGGGAAGATGGACCACGTTAACTCCACGAGGATAGAGAACTCAGTGTCGGGCAAGGGGGAAAGTCGCCAGGTCTACATCGCGAGCAATCTAGCCAACGAGATCTGCGATATAAAAACTACCGTACGTATGAACACGATCCAACTGATGCAATCGGTTCGCCAGTTCGGTATTGTAGGAAAGCAATTCGGGAAGCTTTACGACTTTTCCATTGCGAGTCACTTTGACATCGTTGAGGAACTCGGTTCGAAGTCCTCCCGAACGCCACAAGATACGGGTCTTCGGTGCTGCACGACTCAAGATCGCTTGCCATTCCGATTCTAGAAGCGGAAAGTAATGATCGCTGAGCCAATCCATGTGGTCTAACAAAATGAAGCGCGAGATTTGTCCGTCGTGCTTTTCTAAGAACCCTTGTACGGAATCAGTGGTCACCGTTAGGCGATCGATCGCACCTTCTTTAAGCTTCTCAAAGTTGGCTTGTTTGACATATTCCGGGCAGCAGGTGGGTGTATAGCTGCCGGTGATGTAAACTCGCCAGAAGTAGTTGTCTTGGATAGGGATTTTGGCGAAGACCGCTTCGAGAGAGTCTTCCACAAACTTGACGATACCACCTGGGTATTGTTCGTCGATTTGCTTACGCTGCGCTTTGGGGACGCCGAGCATGCTCAGCGTGGTATCCCTGTTCATGGCGAACCGCAGTGTCTTGGACCAAATCTTGTCGCGAGTTTTTGCGTATACCTCTTGTTGTTCCGCTAAGGTCGGAGCTTCGAGGATCTCGGTTACTTCTTTGCGGCAACGTGCGATTCGGTTGATGTAGGTGCCAATCAACTTGGCAAACGTACCGGACGTACCTCGGAAATAAAAGGACTTGTTCGGGTTGTCAAAGAATCGAACCCAACGATCCCAATACTTGCGGCTCGTTGCGGACAGCGACTGTCGCAGATGAGAAGCGTATACCGACTCTGCGTTGGGCAGATAGCCTTGTCCAAACATTTGATAAAAGCGTTCGTAATCCAGGTTACGGATCGCGGATGCTTTGAGTTCCAGCAATGCGTTTTGCCGTGGGTTCATGTCCACGGCGTAAACGTGACCCGCACCGGCGAGCAAGTAATCCAGTGCGTTACAACCTGCGGAGGTGATAACCAAAACGCGATCTTGCGATGTCAATTCCAGCGCTTGACGGTCCAAGCGAGGGTCTTCCCAACATGTGTTGTAGACTAAATTGTTGCCGTGAACGAATTTGAAAACGCGTCCACTGACCCATTCACTGATTGCCATCGACTACTTCTTGCGATTGTTGGGATTGTTATTGTTCAAGTTACGATTGTTGCCTGCAGGATTGTTTGGATCCACGGCGTTGGGGTCAGGGTTGTTCGGGTCAACACCTGCTTTGTCAGGCGCGGCCGGCTTTTTGGCTCCTGCAGCTGGAGCTGCTGGGGGCTTCTTTGCGCCGGCTCCCCAAGGCTCTCGAATCTGACCTACACCTGCGGCGATCAATTCTCCACCCTGATCCACATTGGAGGACTCTGCTGTCTTATCCCAAGGGATCACGTATGCAGCAAAGTAGCCTGAATGGAGATCTGCAACGTACAGCATTGACGAAGCAGGACGAAGATTGCCACCGGTTGGCGCCGATGCAGTTGCACCGCTGACCAAGACGTACTCCGGATTTTTGCCAGTCATCCCCAGTTGCCCGGAGACGTTGGTCATAAACATAGCGCCGAATCGTCGATGCTGTGGGTAGTAGACCCATCCTCGCAGATTGCCCGTGATGAAATCCAACGCGAAGAACCCTTCGGCGTTTTCACCAACCGTAGCCGTGCAGACCGCCATGTTAACGCCACCGTGTGAAGCGGTCGCATTCAGCAATTCTGCTGGCACTTGGGAAGACGGGATACCGTTCCAGGACGTTTCGGATTGCGTGGATTGTCGCCCTGCAAAGAATGCCAACAGCAACAGAAAGGTCAGGCCAAGCCCGATCCCTGCACCGACAGCAACGTATGCCATCTTGCAACAACGAGGATTCGACGAAATGTCAACGATTGGAAGCTGCGATTGATCCGATGCCATACACTGTTTTCCTTGAATCGAAGAGACGCCAACAGGTCACGATGCGGGCGAGAACCCCATCGTCTTAATTAGTGTAACGCATAGAGCTTCTGCAGGCGAGCCTGCCGGATTTTCGTCCGGCATTCTCAAACTGTATAGCTATTTCACTCTGAGGAAATCCGCAAGCCAACGGGCTGAATGGCAAAGGGGGATTGCTATCGAGTTCTGACTTTAGCGGCCAACTTTGCAGCTTGTTCGCGTTGAACGAACCACAGCAAAATCGGGGAAGCGATGAAAATCGAGCTGAATGTTCCGACCACAATTCCGACGAACAAGCAATACGCGAAACCGTGAATCGCTTCGCCGCCAAAAATGTACATCAACAAAATGGCAACGATGGTGGTGGAGGATGTCAGCAATGTTCGGCTCAAGGTTTGCGTCACGCTGGCGTTGATCATTTGTTCGGTCAGCGTCGGGCTCTTGCCTTTGACTTCACGAATTCGGTCAAACACAACGATCGTGTCGTTTAGCGAGTAGCCGATAATGGTCAGGATCGCTGCGACGGTGGTCAAGGAGATCTTGAAGTCTTCGATCAGCATAAACCCGAGCGGCTTGAACAGCCAATGGCTTACAGCAATAAAGGCCAGCGTGATCATAACGTCGTGCAGCAAGGCAACCACGGCAGCAATACCGTAAGCGACACCTTGGAATCGGAACCAAATGTAGGCAACGACGAAAACCAAGCTGAGTGCAAGACCGCCGATGGCCCGTTGTTGCATCTCGCCAGCAACTCGCGATTCAATCTTGCTGTTGGATTGGAATACGGGTTGTGATTTGAGTTGTTCTTTGAGCTTATCGGTAACCTTGCCGGATGTTTCCGCATCGAATGGGAGCGTCACCGTCCAGCCTTGAAAGCCGAGTCCGGATTCGAGATTCCACTCGGTTGCATTGATTGGAGTCAGATCGATCTGTGCTGGAGACAGCGTTACGCCGACTCCATTTGCCGCCTCGATCAGGGCTTCGGTGACTTGTGAAGCATTCATGCGAGCTCCGCCGTCACCAACGCTATTGCGGAATTGCAATTCAACCGCGGTCTTGGGAATGACAGTACTGTCGGCAACTGGTTCGGTTCCCGGTGTTGTTGCGGGTTTCGTTTGCTCAGCTGCGTTGATGTCTGCAGTCGATGTTACTTCCGCATTGGTTGTCTTGTCCGCTTGATCTTGGAACGAGACCA
>CAIXME010000805.1 GCA_903920425.1 uncultured Pirellula sp.
AAACCATGACTAACAAAACGCTCGGGTCCAATCTTCTCAAAGATAAGATCGGTGAAGGTGGGCTCGGTATTGTTTACAGTGCAGAGCACAAGTTGTTGGGGAGAGCCGCCGCAATCAAATTGATCAAGCAGCCGTTGTCCAACTCGGGATCGATGAAGCGGTTCAATCGCGAGGTCCGCATGGCTGCAAAGCTCAGTCATCCCAATACGGTCAGCATCTATGATTTTGGAGTTTCGCGAGAGGGCTTGCTCTACTGCGCGATGGAGATGGTGCACGGCGTTAATCTCGCTAGCTTCATCGCATACGAACCAGCGTTATCCATTGACCGCTGCATTTGGATCTTGCGGCAGATTTGCGGCGCAATCGAAGAAGCGCACGGTATTGGGCTTATCCATCGCGATATCAAACCGCAAAACGTAATGATTTGTCAAAAAGGACAGCTTGCCGACTTGGTCAAGGTGGTTGATTTTGGATTGGCCAAAACGATGGCGGACAACGTCGCTCGCGATGTGACGGCCACTCGCGTTTTGATTGGTACGCCAGGCTTTATCGCTCCAGAGCGTATGGAGACTCCATGGATTGCGGATCCTCGGATTGACATATTTGCGTTTGGCGTGCTCGGTGTCTTTCTGTTGACCAGTAAAGTGCCGATGATCGGCGCGACCAACGATTCGTTGATGATGACGCTTCAGCTAGGTCGGTTCGCCCCACTATGCAACGATATCGATTTTCGTAGCCTAGTCTTGCTGCTCGCCCAGTGCATCTCTCCTGATCCTAGTGATCGGCCAAAATCGATGGAGGATGTTGGCAAGAAACTGGAAGGCATCTCCTCCCACTTTCCATGGAACGAAGACCTAGCCGAAAAATGGTGGCGTGCCAACGGCGACGATCTAGTGGCATACGCTCGAGCTACAGAAAACGGTCAAAAGAACGGCTAACATCGAATCGCGACTCAGTATGATCTGGGTGCTTCGGTATCAGCGTTTGGATGGGCCAAACATCTTTCCTTACCCAGACGCACCGTAATTGTGCTCTTGCTGAATGAAGTGCGTTCTCCTTCGCAATGAAATGAGCAGCGGTACTCCATTACTCTCCCGTCGAGTACAAATACTGCACGTCGTACAGATTACCAGCAAGTTCAAGCGTTTGGCTGGCGGGGTGGCGCGCATTCCGTTGCGTTAGTAATCGGTCCGCCAAAGCACTTGCTGCATCTGTTGCTTTTGGATCCGCTCAACAGTACCTTGCTCGCCGACCATGTACGGACCAGAAATGAAACGGCTTGAAGCTGACAAGTCGATGCGCAGGTTTCCTGTGCCTAAGAGGCGCACAACGGGTTGCAATGGTTTTCCCGTCCCTCCCTCCACCACGACAGCGCTGGTTTCGTCGTCAAGTTTCACCGTGCTACCGATTGGGTAGATGGACATGTTCTGCAAGAAGTGCTGCAGAGATTCCTTGCTAAATTTGCCCAGTGCAGTTTGGTAGCATAGATAAGCCATCGCATCGGCCGGGGCTAGCTGTTTTCCTTGAAGCGGAGTTGTCAGGGCTAGGTAAGCATCCGCCAAGTTGAGTATCGAAGCCCCTTTTAGCGTCTGCTCAATTTTGAGGCCTCTAGGGTATCCCGTTCCATCTGCTTGCTCGTGTACCTGGGTGATGATCAGGATCGTATTCCTCGAGATCCCCTCGATACCATTCAGCAGTTCAGCACTCTCGATGGGATGACGACGGTACTCGGCTAGGTATTTGTCGTCATGTGGCGTGCTGTTCAAAAACCACTCTGGATGCGACAGCAAGGATGCGTCATGCAATAGACCTGCCAGCCCCACCTCTGCAGCAGCCTCCACGGTCTGGCCGCTTGCCAAACTCATGATAACACCGAGCATGGAGCTTTTCGTGGATCGCTCCGCTAGCCGGTCTACAATCGCTTGGTCGGAAAAACGATTCCGAAGGGAGATGACGCCGAGCATCGCACTCACGTCCTGGCTGGCTCGCTCTACAAACAAATGAACATTTGCAGATAGGGCTTCTGAATCGGCCACACCGTTTGTTCTGATAGTCTCGATCAAATGGCAAAGCGATCGATGCGTTGAAGAAATCGAGGCTTGAATCGCGCGGACTGTCTCAGCGGAATAAGAACTGAGCATTATCGATTCAACAACTTCAGAACTGATCGGTGACTCACCACGAACGGTGACAGAATGGATGTTTTTCTTCTGAAGCCTCTCCTTGAGTCGCTCATTGATTGGCGTTCCCGCCTTGTGCAGAACGTTTCCGCTTGCGTCCATCAAATCGAAACTGAGCGTCGTTCCAATTTGCAATTCGTTCGTCGGGATGACCCATGTTTTCTGCTCGCTCATGCATCACCCCAGTGTGTCGTGATGTCTGGTTCTCTCGGGTAGAACGGACGTTCACGGAAGCCAATGGGATTCGCGATGACCTCGGTCGATATCATAAATTCACGACGCGCTTTCAATAACTAAGAGCAGTAACTCTTGAATGAATATCGTTAGTGAAACTCAAGAAAATGAATCACGATCTCAAAAATAAGATGTGACTTACCGCTAACTCCGCTGTTTACGTAATTAGTTTGACGTCTGAGATATGCAATGTATGCCTTGAATGGGGGGAACGCTATCTTTTGGTAGCAATTCCAGCAAAGAAACCTCCGGAAGGCAGCCCCAACGAAACGGGTGGACCCCGGAAAGGCCGCGGCTGACGTGCATGACGCTTTGATTCTTTGCAAAGACACCGGATGCGTAACGCGAACCGAACCAACTGGGAGCCACAACGGGGCCAATTCCTGGGAAACGGATTTGACCGCCGTGCGTGTGGCCGCAGAGAATCAGATGGCAATTCTGGTCAATACCCCATCCGAATTGATCCGGTGAATGCGCGACGCCAATAATCAGACCTGGCACGCTCCCGGTTTGTGATGCCGTGCTGAACCCAGGTTTTTCAGCATGGCGGTAAAACCATGGGGCTTCGTTTCCAAGCAAGCGTACTAGGGTGCCGTGGGCTTGGAATTCTATGTTTTCAGCTCCAAGGTCAACCCAGCCGACGCTTTTGAGTCTTTTACAAATGAGTGATGGGTCGGCCAGTCTTCTGTCGTGATTTCCCAGCACGAAGTATTTACCCCATGCGGCTTCCAAGCCATGAAAGACGGGCTCAATCATATCGAGAGCATGCTCGTAATCTACGATGTCGCCAGAGAGCAGGATCAAATCGGGCTGGAGCTGAGCAACCCAATCCATTGCCTTTCGATAAAAAGGAACTCCAAGTTGGCCGGTTAAGTGTATGTCTGAGAGATGTACAATTTTGAATCCGTGCAATGCGTTCGGCAAGCCATCGATCGCAAGTCGCTTGTGGTTGCATTGCAGGGAGGCAATTTGGTTACCCGGCAGCCTGGCCATTTTCCGAAATGAATTTCCTTGGATCGCTTCGGGGGTGCGGAGATGCAATTGGTGTACGTTCTCCTCGTGAACTGTCGTGAATCGCTCCCAAGCGATGGCAAATCGAGGTCTATCCGCAATCCAAAACGGAAACATGGCGATGGCTGAGAAAACACCGATCCCTAGGTAGAGGATGGACGCGAACGATAGGTTCTCCCGCTGGATGTTCCAGTTGGCAAAGCTGCCGCTTCCAAGTTCAAACGCAGCGAGCGATATGGGAGCTGCGGTACAGAGCAGCACAATGGCTTTCTCTATTCGTTTGATCGTCAATCGATTCAAGCCTGTGGCGTTGATCCGATTGTAGAGTGCGACACATATTCCGAGGTGGCCGAACATCGCTAGACAGAGAGTGGCCCAGCAGAAGAGTTGATCCATCACGCCGCTTTACTCAGTCTATTCCGTTGCCGGTGGACGATAATCGATGAGCGTCTCGGTGACGCTGAGAAGCTGTTCTAACCGGAACGGCTTGTACAAAATGGCTTTGGGGTGAAGCCCCGACTGCCTGGCTTTGACAATGGAGTGTCCTGGGTCGTACCCGAACCCGGTCATCAAAGCGATGGGTACGTGGCTCATCAGTTTCTGCAACCGCAGCATCAGTTGGTACCCGGAGTAGTCAGGCAATTTGATGTCCGAGATGATCACATGGTATGGTTCATCGAGGCAATTCTTGACCATCGAGACGGCTTGATCGCCATCGTGGGCGGTTTCGACCGTACATCCATAGCGTTCCAGCAACGCGTGTGCGTCATTTCGTACTTGATCTTCGGCGTCCACAACCAAAATGCGCCTGCCGGCCAATTTGTAATGGTGTTCCGCTTGGCATCCTGCGGGGCTCACGTCTGTCGGAGCCAAAGTCTGGCCTATTTCCTGGATCGACTTTTTGATGGAGCGAGCTTTCGCGAGTACGCTCCTAAGTTTGGCAACGGTTTCGGTATCGTGACCAATATACTTTTCCATCAAATGGACTGCGTCTAAAAGCAAGTCATCGATAGGCAATGCGACAGCAGCATGGATTGCTTCGCAGCTTTGTTGAGCAGCGTTGGTGCGCTGTGCGACAAGCAGTTCCAGCGTATTGAGTGCTACAGCGACATCGCGAGCAAAGATTTCCAAGAACTGCTGGTCGCTGAGATTGAACGTGTCGAGCAGCGGGCTTTCGACGTTAATCGTTCCAATGACACTGTCGTGCAGCATAATGGGGACTGTTAGAGAGCTGCGTGCACCCTTGAACGCTTCCAGATATTTTGGATCGGTAGTGGCGTCTTTACAAAGATAGCTTTTGCCGCTGGCTGCAACATACCCAGTGACCCCGTTGCCTTGAGGGCTAGCCATGAGACGTCGGTCGGCTGCGGTTTGGTCGATCCCGACCGAGAGCAATGGGATGAGGTTACCGGTAGATTGCTCAAGCAACCGAATTTCAATCACTTCGACGTTGAGCAAGTCTTGCGTGTAATGTCGGATGTTGTCTTTGAGGAGATCGATTCGCTGTTCGACATCCATCGCAAAAATCTCATCAGGCTTGAGGTCGGTGAGTTTCGCACCCGCTTGATGGATCGCCGCCAATTTTTGTTCTTGTAGGATCTCCTCGGTTACGTCGCTGAGCGTAACCACGATTCGATCCATATCGCCGTTGATTTCAGTGTTGCTTTCGCCTGCATGCAGAGAATCGGAATGGTTCTTTGCGGGAAGTGGTGCGGCGTGAATGTGGTAGTAATTGCCGTTTTGTGTCTGGAGAGTGGTGCTGGCGTTCCGTCCGCTTGAAAAGCAAGTTTGAAGTGGACAGTGTCCTGCGCCGACGATTTCTGGGTTCGCTAATGCGGAATAGAAGTTCTCGCCTGTTCGGTCGACCCCGCCAAACCATTCCTGGAGGCATTCGTTTGCCCACAGAATGGTCAAATCATTACCGAGCAGGGCGACTCCGTCCGGCAAGCAGTTCAATACGTCTTCTGCGGCAATACCGGCTGCGTTGATTTTCGCCACTCGACCCTCCAGAGCACCGTTCAGGATTGGATTGATTCCCGTGTGATGACACACACTATTGAGCTTCTTCGCTAACAATAAATATAGGGGACATTGAAATCGTAGCAACGTTGTCCGCGAATATCGATCGAATACATTGGATAATTCCTAGAACTTTTCTTGCATTCGTGGTGTCCAATCAAGTCACTGAGATCACAGATACTGCTGATGACCAAGTTCTGCTAATTGTTTGACCACTTCGCGAACGCGTTCTTCTTCGGACTTGGGGGCTACCAATGTCGCGTCCGGGGTGTGCACAACGATCGTTTCTGACATGCCGATGGTGACCACCAAGTGATCCGCTTCGCTCCGGATGATCATGTTGGATGAGTCGATGGAAAGAAAAGGTCCGTCGACTGCATTTCCTTTTTCATCCGGCTTGATCAATCTCGCAATCGCTTGCCAGCTGCCCACGTCATCCCAAGTAAATGGAGCTTCGACAACGACGACATTTTCGTGTCGTTCCATGACGGCAAAGTCGATCGATTTACCTTTGATTTTGGCAAAGTGCTCTGCAAAGTTCTTTTGAAAGTTGGATGTGCCGATGCCTTGAGCAATGTTCTGGATATGCTCGTACATCTCAGGCTCGAACCTTTGGAGGGCCTCCAAAATGGTCTTCGCTTTCCAGAGGAATATGCCACTATTCCAATAGAACGTACCCGCTTCCACGTATTCTTCTGCTGTTTTGCGGTCAGGCTTTTCGCGGAACCGATCCACTTTGAATGTGGATGTTCCCGCGGTGCCTTCGATGGGCGTGCCGCGTTGGATGTATCCAAACGATTCGGCTGGATAATTCGGGCGAATGCCGAAGGTAACGATGCGAGTTGGGTCTTCTTCTACAAGTCGAACACCTGCCCGGATGGCTCGATGGAATTCGCTTTTCGGCTCGATCACGTGGTCGGACGGCATGACCACCATGATTCCGTCTGCATCCGCCGCTTGCACTAACGACGCAGCCACTCCAATACAGGGGGCGGTGTCGCGTTTGAACGGCTCGCCTACGATATGCTCAATCGGCAGGTCAGGAAGCTGCGTAACAACCGCATCGGTTAGTTGGTTGTTTGTCAGGACGAGCACATGCTCACTTGAGACGAGTCCTTGCATGCGATCAAATGTTGTTTGCAACATGGTTCGCGTACCACCCATCTTAAGCAACTGCTTGGGTTTTTCTTGACGGCTGGCTGGCCAGAATCGAGTTCCAGATCCGCCGGCCATGATAACGGCATGCAGCATGATGTCTCCTTAGTGTGAGCTATGCAAAGTAGGTATCGACCATGATATTCGATAGCTTCTGGATTTTCTTCTGGACTTCTTCAACGTCTAGTGCCCAATACGGGTTTATCTCCACTTTTACATTATCAGGTACATGGATACCGGACTGTTCCAGCCATCGTTTATGCTGTTCAACGATGGCTTGTTTGGCGGTGGTCGGCGTGTCGGTGGCTGCCCCATCTGCGTTCTTTACTGGAGCAAAGACTTCCTTTGGGTCACCTTCGACGACGATTGCTTTGCCCGCAAGCGGCAGCAGGTCAAAAACGAAGCGTTCGAATTTGATGGCGTTCGGGGACGCAGGCTTGATCGACTGACCATGGCTGTCGACATAGGGGACCGCCTTATGGGCGCGGTGGAATGGAAGTCCAGAATTATTTTTTGAAGCGTCGATCAAGAATGCCAGGTCGAGTATGTGTACGGCAATATTTCCCGCCCAAAGCCTCAAGGAGCCATCGGGATTGGTGCTGATAGCCGCCGATTCCGGCAGGTCGCTGTACTCGATGATGTGCGTGCGGCCATCGATGGAGACGACGTTTCCAACCTTCTCGGTTGGAAACCGTTTCGAAACAACCTGCGTGGTCATTTGAGATTTTGCCAGCAAATGGTAGCCGATCAAAGTTGGGTCGCAGGCTCGCACCAGCGGGTTGTCCACTTGCGCGTAGAAAAAGTGCTCAATTCCACGATCCGCTGCGGCCTTAAAAATCCCGTTCCGATCCAGGGCTGAAACGATTCCGCCATGCCCGTCAGGGCTGAGCGCGATGCTCGATGGGGAGTCCATCAGGATTTTTCCAGAGCTGGCATCGATCGCCGGCATGGTGCCTTGGCAGAAAATGATCAATTCTTCTGCGGACAATCCTAGGCGACGATGGCTATCAAAATATTCTCGCGTGGCGATATCGGTAGCTGGGCTGGTCATAACGCAAAATGGGATCGACACTCCATACTTTCGCATGGCACCGCGAAGTGAATCGACGTGCATTGCGAAAAGCGTTCGATTGGAAACCGGTCCAATGCGAAACATTCCTTTGGGTTGGTCAAAACCGAGTCGCGTTCCCTGTCCGCCGGCAACCATAATCATGGCGACTTTGCCATCCTTGATCGCTTGCTCGCCGCATTCGCGTGCTTGTTGTGCGGTGAAGGAAGCGTTCGGGTCGTTCAGTCGGATTGCATCTGGCGATTGGGCCTTGTTCGCAAGAGAGGTCCAATCGATTGATTCTTCGTGTCCGGAAAAGAGTTTTGCGATCTGGTCGAAATCGATTGTCTCAAGCTGGTCCAGGTAGGACTGGCGCTGCGATAGCGACAATTGGTCCCAGAATTGGAACAAGTGCGACTGCCCGTGCTTTGCGGCAATCGCACTCAATCGGTCGAATGCATCCTGCATAATGGCTTTCCGGAGTTTGTTATCTGACTATTTCTTTACAACGTCGAGCAATTCCATCTCGAAGATGAGTAGTTCATTAGGCTCGATTTCGGCGTCTGGGTTTCCTCGTTCGCCGTAACCCAAGCTCGGTGGAATGGTTACCAGCCACTTGTCGCCGACCTTCATTCTCTGCAGCACTTCTGTCCAGCCTGGAACGACTCTGGTCAATGGGAATGTGGCGGGTTGGCCTCGTTTGAGGGACGAGTCGAACTCAAATCCACTGAGAAGCTTACCTTCGTAGTGCACGACGACGGAATCCGTTAGCGTCGGTTGCTTTCCGTTGCCCGACTTAATCACTTGGTATTGCAGGCCCGTTTTGGTGACTTGGACGCCATCTTTTTTCTTGTTCGTTTCGAGATAGGCGTTTGCCTTTTCTTGGTTGACCTTGGCGATTTCAAGCATTTTCTTTTGCATGCGTTGTTGCAACGCTTGAAAAGCAGCTTCCATTTGTGCTGGATCTAGTTTCGGATCTCGCTTGGCCAGGGCATCGATAAAGCCAGTCAAGAAATCCTTGCTGTCGACTTCTTTGTCCGTCATCTTGCGCTGCACAAAGCTGCTGCCAACGTCGAAACCCAGTGCGTAGCTTGATGGGTCCTTAAGTGCCGCATTGGCTTGGATGATGGGAGCCGGTGTTGGTTGGCCAGTCACGGGTTCCTGGGCCATGCCGAAATCCAACCCCAATCCGAGGCAGGCGACAGCAGCTACGAAAGCTCTAAAAAGCATGAGTAAAGATATCCTTTGAATCGATAGTGAAACCAAACCAGCGCAGATGCTAAGATGGGTACAATTGGCGAGTTCTCAGACTACCCAACATTCATGCTTGGTTATAGGCCAGTTGAGGCCGAAATGCCTGCGAAAGTCAATTTATTTGCTCCCACCGTGGGCCGCTAGCGGGCTTCCTCGGGGGCTTCCATGTTCGATACTCATGACAGGACCAATTCCTTGAAAGCGCTGCTGTTAACCGAATACAAAAAACTAGAAGTCGTCGAATTGCCAAAACCGGAATGCGGCCCAGATGATTTGCTGGTTGAAGTTCAGGCATGTGGGATTTGCGGAAGCGACGTACACGGATTCGACGGTAGTTCTGGAAGACGGATCCCCCCATTGGTCATGGGCCACGAGGCGGCAGGTAATGTCGTCGCCGTGGGCCAATCCGTTTCCAAGTTCAAGGAAGGGGACCGCGTAACCTTTGACTCGACCGTTTCTTGCGGCAAATGTTCCTATTGCCGCGCAGGCTCCATCAATCTTTGCGAGAACCGGCAAGTGCTGGGTGTTTCGTGCAATGAGTTTCGACGCCAAGGTGCGTTCGCCCAATACGTCATCGTTCCCCAAAACATCGTCTATAAGATTCCCGAATCCCTCCCCTTCGCGCACGCGGCCATGATCGAAGCCGTTTCTATCGCTGTCCATGCAACCAATCGCACACCTCGCCATTTGGGTGGGACGGTAGCTGTGGTGGGGGCAGGAATGATTGGGTTGCTCTGCATCCAGACCTTGAAGCTCGCTGGGTTTGCCAAAGTGATCGCAATCGACTTGGAAGAGGCAAAGTTGCAGTTGGCACTGACGTTAGGTGCGACGCATGCAGTCAACGCCCGCAACGAAGATGCCGTCGCTCGCGTCTTGGAGATCACGCACGGACGAGGTGTGGATGCCAGCATGGAAGTGGTTGGAGCCAAGGCAACGGTCAGTACATGCTTCCAAATCGTGAGAAGGGGAGGTTCGGTGACTTTGGTTGGGAATCTTACTCCAACGGTCGATTTGCCACTGCAAACCATCGTGACTCGCGAGTTGTCGGTCTTCGGTTCCTGCGCTTCCAACGGTGAAATACCGCAATGCATTGAGTTGCTTGCTTCAGGGGCAATTCAAGTGGAGCCATTGATCACCGCAACAGCCAAGCTGGACGAGACAGCCAATTGGTTTGATCGGCTGTACGCTGGCGAGAGAGGGGCGATGAAGGTGATCGTCACGCCAAACGTGATGTAGCTATGCGTGCCTATGTTCAGCAAGTAAAACAAGACTCGCCTTATTATCTGGCCTCCATGGAAGCATCGCATTGGTTCTGGGAGCGTGGCTACGAGGTGGTTCCGTTTCGATTTGTTGATATTCAATCGGGGCAACTCGATGATTGGCTTACCCATCATCGAGAAGAAATGGTCGTATGGGCAGGTGGCGATAGCGTTCGCCTGCTGCTGGAACGCGCAAATCGACCTGCGCCGCCGGTGCTCGATTTGCCGCCATCGCTAACTCCGTGGATAGGCCGCTTTACTTGGGAGACAACGCTGGGCGAAGTTCGCAATCAAGTAGACTCCGAGATCTCTTTTAACCCTTTTCATGTTAAACCGTTGTTGCATTCCAAGCTGTTTAAAGGGGTGGTTGTCTACGGATTGCGAGATCTCATCGCATCAGCAAGTCTGCCGGACAA
>CAIXME010000806.1 GCA_903920425.1 uncultured Pirellula sp.
CGAATTGGCCCCTACTGGATACTGTACGATCAATGCGAATGGCTTCATCGTCGACGCGAATCTTGCATTTGCGAATTTGCTGGATGTTAACCAAAGTGACTTAATCGACAGTCCTTTCACGAAGCACTTGATCAAATCGGACCAAGATACGTTCTATCTTCGCCATCAAGAACTGCTACGGTTTGGGTATCCAATATCCTATGAGCTGCGATTCGTTTGCGGCTCACAAGGAACAAAATGGGCTCAGCTTACCTTTCGGTTGAGTGAAAACGCAGGCCCCGATTCGGAGATTATGATCGGGGGGATCGATATCACTGCCCGAAAGAAGATCGAAGAAGACCTTTTAGCGAGAACAGCATTTTTTGAAGCGATCGCCGATTCGCCACAAGATGGCATTTTGGTTGTCGATCGCGACGGAAATAAGATTCACCAGAACGCACGTCTTGCGGAGCTTTGGAAGATTCCCAAAGACATCGCGAGCGACAAGAATGACATGCAGCAGGCGGCGTATGCGTCCAAACGGGCCAAGTCTCCCCTCGCGTTTTTGGAACGGATCCGCTTTCTATATGCGAATCCAGATTTGACTTCTAACGACGAAATTGAGTTGATCGACGGCACCGTCCTTGATCGCTATTCAGCGCCGGTTCGCAGCAAATCAGGAGAGCTCTTTGGACGAGTTTGGACCTTTCGAGATATCACAGATCGTAAACGCGCCGAAGCCTTGCAAATGGAATCTTATTCGCGTCTGCGCAAGATAGCGAGTCGATTGCCTGGATTCGTTTACCAGTTTCGATTGAGGCCAGATGGATCGATGTGTTTTCCGTATGCGAGCGCGGGGATTTACGATCTTTTTGGCGTTCAGCCCGAAGAGGTCGTAGACGATGCTACCAAAGTACTTGCCAAGCATCATCCGGACGAGAACGATCAGCTCAATACTTCCATACTGCGTTCTGCAAAAGAACTGACTGTGTGGCAACATGAGTTTCGGGTAATCCATCCCGATGGAACACTCCATTGGTTTTCCGGAAACTCGACGCCCGAGAGAGAGGAAGATGGCGGAACACTCTGGCACGGCTACATTCATGACGTGACGACGTCGAGGCGTGCAGAGTTAGAATTGCGAAACGCAAAGTACTGGCTTGAGGAAGCACAATCGCTGGCTCGTTCTGGCTACTGGTCGTACGACTTGATGATGCGACAATATCAATGGTCCGAGCAGCTTAAACTGTTCTTTGGATTTCGAGCGTTTCTCATTGAGGGTGAGGAATCCCACTTCGATTACCAAACCATGCTCAATTCCCTAGAGCCACTCGACGCATCTGGGTTGGATGAAGACGTTCAAAAGACACTTTCGCAGGGGACTCCGTATTCGCGCGTGGTGCGAACCCGTGACCGCGAATGCGCTGTTCGCTTTCTCCGGTGTGATGGTAGAGCACAATTTGGGTCTACAGGTGAGATCGTCGGACTTTTCGGCACCGCAACGGACGTTACAGCCGAAGTGGAACGAGAGGAAGAGCTAAAAAAGGCGAGAGTGCAAGCGGACACCGCCAATCGAGCCAAGAGCGAATTCCTCGCAAACATGAGTCACGAGATTCGAACGCCACTCACCGCGATCCTAGGCTTCTCTGAGCTTCTTCGAGACGAAGAAGAGGATCCGCCGAATACTTTTCGTCTTCAAACCATTGATACGATCATCAATGCCGGACAACATTTGTTGGCGATTATCAACGACATCCTAGACCTTTCTAAAATCGAAGCCGACAGAACGACCATTGAACAAATCGACACTTCTCTGGTCGATATGCTCTGCGAACTCGAGAGATTGCTAGGTCCCAAGGCCGAGCGCAAGGGACTTGCTATGGTCATCACGGTGACCAGCCCGACACCGGAAAGGATTGTGTGTGACCCTACTCGAGTGCGTCAGATTCTGATGAATTTAGTCGGTAACGCCGTGAAATTTACAGAATCCGGTACCATCACGGTGGAGATTGGAACCGATAGACGATCCGGGCGATCCCTTCTGCTGGTGGATGTGATCGATACAGGTCCGGGAATGACACTCGAGCAGACAGCCAAGCTCTTCGTAGCTTTCGGGCAAGCTGACAGCACGGTAACACGTCGACACGGTGGAACAGGGCTGGGGCTAACAATCAGTCGTCGACTTGCGGAACTCATGGGTGGCAATGTTTATATTCATTGGACCGAGGCAGGAAAGGGAACTTGTTTTCGGCTAGAGCTACCTTTCGAACCGATAGCCAATTCGCCAACCATGAATCAGATACTGGTATCCAGCGATAAAGCGATCGTACCGGCCCCCGCGTCCATGCCTTTGGATGCGAGAATTCTCTTGGCGGAAGACGGGCATGAAAATCAGAGGCTGATTGTTTTCTTGTTGAAGAAGGCTGGAGCAACGGTCGACATCGCCGACAATGGCCAGATAGCACTTGAGATGCTGATCAAGGCAGAGCAAGAGCAACGGCGGTATGATCTCTTGTTGACCGACATGCAGATGCCTGTGATGGATGGGTATGTCCTCACCGCCACACTCAAGCAACGAAAATACAAAATACCCATAGTCGCAATCACGGCACATGCGCTCGAAGAAGACAAGCAAAAGTGTCTCGATGCGGGGTGTGACGACTATATCAGCAAACCCATCTCCAAAAACGCACTTCTTGCCGTGTGCCAAAAGTGGATACCTAGAACGTCGGCTCAGTAGTTAGCGGAACGGCGCGAGCGGCCCCGTCAGTTGTTAGCGGAACGGCGCGAGCCGTCCGGTTCAACTTTAGCGGTACGGCGCGAGCCGTCCGGTTGCGGGTTAGGGATGATAGCGTGTTCTAGCGGTTCCGACCGGGCAGCCTGCGCTGCTCCGCTACCATAGCACTCACTCAACCATAAAACGCGACTACTCTACGTACGGCATACCAAACGTCTGCGCCACCGCTTGGTTGGTCACGTTGCCACGATGGATGTTCAACGAGTCGCGCAGCGGTTTCGAGTTGATAATGCATCGATCCACTCCGTTCTCTGCCAATTGAACGATCCAAGGCAATGTCACATTGCACAGAGCAAACGTACTGGTTCGCCCCACGGCGCCTGGCATGTTCGTAACGCAATAGTGGACTACATCGTCGACAATGTACGTAGGCTGGCGGTGTGTTGTAGGACGGCTCGTCTCAACACAGCCTCCTTGATCGATGGCTACGTCGATAATCACGCTTCCTGGCTTCATCAATTTGAGATCGTCTTTGCGAACCAAATAAGGAGCCTTGGCGCCTGGAATCAGTACCGAACCGATTACCAAATCCGCTCGACTCAGTTGATCTCGAATGGTGTGTCGGTCGCTGAAGAGCGCATTGACGTTGGGCGGCATCACATCATCGAGATACCGTAACCTGTCCAAGTTGACGTCGAGGATCGCAACGTCGGCTCGAAAGCCAGCAGCGATTCGGGCCGCGTTAGTTCCCACAACACCTCCACCGAGAATGGTGATATGTGCTGGAGCAACGCCCGGAACTCCCCCAAGCAAAATCCCGCGGCCCATCTGAGGTCGCTCGAGAAACTTCGCACCTTCCTGAATACTCATGCGACCAGCTACTTCGCTCATGGGCGTCAGCAGGGGCAGCCGACCTTGGCTGTCCCGAAGTGTCTCGTAGGCCAGGCAGCTTGCTCCCGATTGAATCATGGATTCAGTAAGGGCCCGGTCGGCGGCAAAGTGAAAATAGGTGAATAGTGTCTGTCCAGCGCGGATCAAACTCCACTCGGATTGCATCGGTTCTTTGACTTTGACAATCAAGTCAGCACGCTGAAAAATCTCCGCACCGGTTGAGATCATCTCTGCGCCAGCATCGAGATACAGTTGATCAGCAAGCCCGGATCCCAACCCAGCTCCCTCTTGGATCAGTACTTTGTGGCCACGACTGGTTAACTCCTCAACCCCGACAGGGAGCATGGCTACACGGTACTCGTCCTCTTTAACTTCTTTTGGGATTCCAACAATCATCGACTCGGTGCTCCAGATGGCGAAATTGAGTTGGTTCGTCGGCTAAGAAATGCGGGAGAAACATCGCGAGGTAGCCGTGAAACCGTAATACAAATGAAAATGTAAGCGGTTGATCGCTTCGTTAGGATGCAAGTGTAATCGTTTGTTCCAATGCTTGCTAGAAAGGCCAAGCATCCTCATATCGATTTCGATCTAGTTGCCGACAAATTCCTTTGGCAACGTTGCTTTGTTTTCTTCGACCCAACGGCGGGTTGTTAGTTCGATTTTCTTTTTCAAGATGCTCTCTGGGTCGTCTAAGATAATCCAGACGACCTTTTGATCCTTTTCCGTAGGTTCCTTGACCGTAGTGACGGGGTTAGCTCGACGAACCAAGTCCATCAAAATACTTCGGAGCGGAACGCCCGGTTTCGCAAAATCACGTATCTGCTGATTCCGGGTTATCCCTTCTTTCTGAAACGCGCTGCCGTTGATTGCCATACTGATTGGCTTTCCGCCAAGCAGCGAATCGGAGACTTCGGTCGCAATCAATTGCAACGCGGATTCCAATGACTCCTGTGCAAAGGAAATACTGACATTGGTGTCGAGTATTTCTTCGATAGACTTTTGGGCTGCAACCGCTGGCGTGATCCGCGATCCACTATTTGCAGACCCCGAATCGGATTTCAAATTTTGCAGTGCCATCCAACTGGAGATGAGCATGTTGTCGATCGCTTGGATGGGCAAGTATACGTTGGCCACGACTTGTCCATCTTCGATACCGAAACGTCCGTATTTGTTTAAGCTCCGCAACATTTGAGGGTAACGTCCAGCAAGTGCTCGCCAATAGGGATGGACGGGATTCTTGTTCATACCTGCTTCGAGTTCATCCGGGGCCTTCAGCAAACTCTGCTTGATCTGCGAAGCGAATTTACCAGCGTCTTTGGTCTCCGAGCTAAGCATACGCAGTTCGATGTACCATTGCGATTGGCTAGACGTGGAGAGTTGCACTGCTTGCATCGATTCGTCGATGGAGCTTCTTAGCAAATCGTAGAGATTCGCTTGGCGGCTAAACAGCTCACGTCCGTTGCCAAAAAGAAAACTAGGCGCAACCAACAACGTCAAATCCGATCGACTGTCTGACGATTGCAGAAGCGTTTCAAATTGTCGCCGCATTGGGGCTGCTGCCCCTCCCGTTTCACTCAGCTGCATCAACGCTGCTTGCGGACCGATGGAAACTAATTTGACCATGGCAGCTTCGTCAACTTGCAATCCTTGGAACGCAATCGCAGTCGGGTCCGTGTTGGCATCATTACTCCAGAGCCCCGTTTTGCCTTCGCCCTTCGTCTCAAACAACTGTACCGCGAACCCTTGACTGCTTTTTATGACGGATTCAATCGATACAGGCTCATTCATCGTCAACCGAAAGACCGCTTGTGGGACCCCAGGTTGTTTGCTCGGATACAAAGAGATCGCAATAGATGAAACGCGTGGATCGCGGAGGATGGGATAGGCTGCGATTTGA
>CAIXME010000807.1 GCA_903920425.1 uncultured Pirellula sp.
GGACGAGGCAGATGGAGATACTGCACTTGCGACATCCATTTCAACTGGTCCGATTGTGGGTCAGAAAAATCGGAATGCAAAAGGTTGACATAACGCAGTCGTGGCATGTCACCCAACGCCGCCATTCCACCGGCCGTTATATTGGTTCGCATTAAGTTGAGTGCTTGGAGCGATTTCAATTTGGAGAGAAGCAAGACAGTTGAATCGTCTAGCTCTCTACCGGAAATTCGCAAGTCGCGAAGATGAACCCGATCACTCAAAGGCTCGAGATCGCGCAACGAATAACTACTTCCCGATATTCTCAATGTCCGCAATCGAGGAAGCTCTACAATTTTTTGGAGCACTTCGCTGCTCGGATTGTCTATCGACACATGCACGATCCGAGTCGCCGGTTCCATCAAGCTCAGGACCATGTTCTCGGGCAGGAAGCCGTAGATGCTCGGTAACGAGAGTGTCTCCTCCACGATCCCGCCTGCTCGTTTTATGCTGGCCGATAACGACTTCTCAGCAGCGTGGGTGGCTTTGACGCGCGAGTAACAAGAAAACAGGATCGCAACCACTACGATAACAACAAGTAAATCCGACAGGCTCAACTGCTTAAACGATCCATTGCTCTTTCCAGCTTTCGCTTTGGCTCGGTTCCAGCGAACACGCTCGTAAAGAACCGCACAAAGGATCGCGACGCCCCAAATGGCCACATTGCCAAACAATCGAAGCAGGTCCCATCGAATGTCGGGGACCGCGTTCTTTACTTGCAAGGATTGATAGAAGCACCAAGGCCAACCGGCGGCACGCTGTAGGACCGGCTCCAACCCCGTAACCGCTTGATCAATGAAATTGAGAGTGCGTTTCGAAGTTCCATACTCTTGGAATTCGTAGCACCAATTGCACAAAACAGCGACAGCCAAACAAATCATTGGCAGCAAAACCAGGCGTATGTATTTCATTCGGGCGATTGAACAGAATTGAGTTTACATGCAAGAAATCACGCATCAGTAGGAGAGAGGGCTGAGTTGCGGAACTCAATCATAGTGATAAATTCAACCAACTTCTACCATTGGATTCATGAATTTCCCTTAACCAGGTAAACACAGACGCTGGGGAGTTTGCCGCTATTTTCTCTGTGGTTTCCGATGTATCACGGGCATTGATACCCTGTGCGCCTGGAAGCTTTGTGCGTTTTTTTGATTTTTGTCCTAATAAAAAGTCCTCCCGATCGTCCTTTCTGATAGCAAGTCAAAAACAACTCTTGCGTTCACAATCCCAATCCACCAGCAATCAACCTTTTCGAATTGAGCATAACATGACGCACTATGTTGCCTGTTTTAGGGTGAGTTCGCGATGAGTTCGGTACAAAACGAACGTATTGGGGGCGATTGCGATCCGGACACTATGTCCGATGCGCATCGGGAATGGCTGCGATTGACGTTCCAGCGACTGGAGCGTCCCCTCGTGGCATATGCATTGCGATTGTTGAATGGGAATGTTGAGCTAGCACGTGACTGCGTGCAGGACACGTTTTTGCGCTTGTGCCATGAGAGCCAGTCGCATGTCGAGGGGCATGTCGATGCTTGGCTCTTTAAATCGTGTCGCAATCGCGCGATGGACTTCCATCGCAAGGAGGCTCGAATGACTTTTAATTCCGATTCGCAGGTTTTGTCCGCCGTTGCGTCGCACGCAGTCGAACCTCCCGAACTTGTCTCGCGGCGCGATGAGCAAATGCATTTGCAGCGCCAAATAGATTTGCTGCCCGTCCGCGAGCAGGAGGTTCTCTCGTTGAGATTGGGGCAAGGGCTCTCTTACAAACAGATAGCCGACATCATGGAGCTGAGCACATCCAACGTCGGAGTTCTTATCCACCAGGCGGTAACGCGTCTCAGAACATCGATGAACCAAATTGAAACTGCGGTTCGAACATAGATCGCACTTTCGAATGCCCGCTGCCCACCGCTTTGCATACAACAAATCCTGAAAATCAAATTCAACTATAGAGACTATATTATGAACCCCGAGCTTCCTACGACAAACGAGATCCCCATCGAACCTTGGCTGCTAACAGCGTTAGCGCTAGGTGAGCTAGAGCCCGTTGAGCGAGACCGAGTGCAAGCCGCATTAGACAGCAACCCAACGCTTCAGCGTGAATACGCGGCGATACAGAAAATGCTGGGCGCGGTCACTGCTGTGCTTGAACCCTCCATGCAAGAGGTCGCGCTGGCGCCGGAGCAGTCCGCGCAGGTAGTGGATCGTTTCGCATCGAGCGTTGCCACGGATGCACCTACCCTAGCAATATCCGGTGCGCAAAAGAGCATCTCGACGCTTGTCAACAAGTTACCTTTCTACCGCCGCAAACAATTTGCAGCGCTGCTTGCAACTGCCGCAATGGTTCCGATTGGTTATTTCTTGCTCCCGCAGA
>CAIXME010000808.1 GCA_903920425.1 uncultured Pirellula sp.
AGAGCTGTGATCCAAAAATGAATTCTTGAAATCTCTGTGTCCCGGTGTCTCTGTGGTGAAGATTCTTGTTACGCATCGGGTTGTGATAGTGCCGATCAGAATCCATGGTTCACGCGGAGGCGCGGAGACGCGGAGAAGAGCTGTGATCCAAAAATGAATTCTTGAAATCTCTGTGTCCCGGTGTCTCTGTGGTGAAGATTCTTGTTACGCGTCGGTTTGTGATGAAAGCATCAATCCCTCACGCGTCGGGTTGTGATTCATGAAAGCCGCCAACGCTCCTGCTTAGCTATCATTGCCTCAATCTTGATGGCACCTTCGTGGCCATGTGTCTCATACCAATGATGGGATCGCTATCTCTATGCCATGTACTCACTTTCATGGAGCGATCTGCACACTCCAGCGAGACTGCGCAAGCTTGAGAGAGTCGGCAATAAAACTGACGCTGACTTGAGAAAACGAAATCGATAGAATGCCCGCGGAATCAAGTTGATACGACTATGAAGTCGCGCCAGGTACGTGCAAATTGAAACTTCAAATGTCCCAAAGCTACGCTTATCGAATATGCCAATAATCCAACGCATTCATCGAAAAAAAATTGGGCGACGAGCGGGAGCGCATACCGTTGAGTTTGCGGTCGTCATTCCAGTCGTCTTCTTATTGATCTTTGCCGGAATCGAGTTTGCTCGACTCAACCTTTTAAGACACCTTGCGGACAACGCATCGTACGAGGCAACTCGACATGTGATGGTTCCTGGAGCAACCGCGAGCGAAGCGATCGCGAAAGCAAACAGCATTTTGTCTGTCGTGGGAGTTCAAGGGGCAACGGTTACTATTACCCCAAACCCCATCTTGGAAACAACCGAATCGGTCCGTGTAAAAGTGGAGTTTCCTGCCGGAATCAATAGCTGGGGAGTCTCTCTATTTTCCAGCAATCTAACGATCAAATCCGAAACGGAAATGCTTACCGAACGTGGACCTGTTTCTCAGTCTATCACGATCGGCCCACCACCTCCGCCTCCACCTTCGCCCCCGTCACCGCCATCCCCTCCTTCGCCACCCAAACCACCATCTCCACCGAAGCCCCCTTCGCCGCCAAAGCCACCATCTCCACCGAAGCCGCCATCGCCTCCTTCTCCACCAAAACCACCGTCACCTCCGAAGCCACCTTCACCTCCGAAGCCGCCTTCGCCACCCAAACCACCATCACCTCCTAAGCCGCCATCGCCACCACCTTCGCCGCCACCTCCGAGCAAGCTCTAGGAGTTGATGAAGGAGAAGACTGGCCACTGCGTCTGCACCGTCCTACCGTATCAACCGATTATGAATGACATCCCCAAAATGCCTCGTTGGCAGACCACACTCCTAAGTGGGTTCATTATTTTGAATCTGGCGACCGTCGGATTTATGAACCTGCCGAGTCTACTCTGCCAACGCGTTGACAAGTCAGTGGATGGCATTCTCGGGGCGTCGTTGGGGTATCAAGCGAGGTTGGCAACGTGGCGTTGGCAGCAGTACGCTTACTTCTCTGGCCTTGATAACAAGTGGCAAATGTTTGGTTATCAAAGTCGTTTTAATTGGTGGTACGATATCCGCGCGGTTTACTCCGACGGCGATCGAGAAGAGCAAGTGCTGTTGCCGCTGCCGAACCAAAGCGCTCGTACGATTGCTGAGAAGTTTCTGTACGACTTTAAGGAACGGAAATTCGAGCTCAATATCTATTTGAACGAACCGGCCAGAGAGTGCTACTCGCGATATTTGGCCCGCCAATACCCTGAGCATAATGGATTGCCAATCCAATCTGTCCGCTGGCATTTGGCCTATCAGAACATCTTGCCTCCTCAAGAGGCAGTCGAGAAAAAGCAACTTCACGATCCGCATTGCTACGTGCAACTCCTGAACGATTTTGAAATCAAATCGGACAAGCAGGACGTTCCAGCGTTGGAGACGACCGCCTCGCTCAGGGTCAGTGAGATAGCTGCAAACACCACTGCGGAGGAATCACGATGAACGCTTGGAATCGCTTTTGGTTTTCGCGCGTCGATGTTCTGCCTCAATCCGCTAGCCGAGTTTGCTTTGGACTGATTCTGATCTTCTTCATGATTGGCACGGCCCCCAATTGGAGCCGATTCTATGGAGCGGACGGGATCATTTCCTTGCACGATGCGGATTTGACCGGGGATCGATCCGACCCGAACTGGTGCGTCATGGCATGGACCGATGGGATCCTACCTATCGAGTTTTGGTGGTGGGTTGGATTCGTGTTGAGCGTACTTTTTACCGTTGGTTACAAAACGCGTTGGGCAACGATTGGACTTTTTCTTTTCCAATCGTCCTTGATCCATCGCAATACCTATGTGGTTAACGGTGAAGAGCTCGTTGTCAGAATGATCTTGTTCTATGGATGCTTTGCACCTTGGGGCGATCGCCTCAGTGTCGATTCGTGGCTAGCTGGTCTCAATCCAGACAGCAGAAAAAAGATGCTTGATAAACCGTTGCCGTTAGTATGGAGTTGGCGATTGATGCAAATCAATTTTATTGCCATCTATGCAATCAGCCTTCCCTACAAGATTGGTCAAGATCTCGACTGGGTCTGGGGCGACGCAATCCACTGGACCATTGCCAGTGATATGTGGTGGACACGCGGCACGATGTCGTGGATCACGCTCGAGTTCAATGGGTTGTTTCGAAAAATCATGACCTGGGGAACACTGCTCGTTGAAGGCCTGTTTCCTGTCTTCGTTTGTTTCTCGCGTACCAAGACAATTTCGGTATTGCTTCTAATCAGTTTGCACTTGGGAATCGCATTGACGATTCCTGGTGTCACTTTATTCACCCTCTCGATGGTAGCTGGGGCAGTGATGTTCCTACCCCATTCGGCGTTTCACGAAATGGTTTTGTTCCTTCGCCGTGTGGCATCCAAGCTTTCACTCGATTCGCAAAGCCTGTTCGCGAAACAACAACACTCCATTAACTCATAGCCCTTGCCAGAGCAAACTTATGTCGACGTCCATCGAAAGTGTTGAGCGCCTGCTTGACCACCCGCATTCAGCTGAAACACGCAGCATGGCCAAGGTGGCAGCGTTGCCGTCCCCGTTCGAGTGGATGTTCGTCATCACCGGCGCCTTAGCATTTGTTTTGCCAATCTTGTTTTGGGTAGGCGAGCAGACACTGGGTGGAGAAGATCCGATCCATTGGTACTTTTGGATGGGGGCGTTGGTTAGTGCGCCGCATGTCTACGCGACCTATGTCAGACTACACCGCAAAATTCAAGATAACTCCGTTTCTTGGTGGATAGGTTTTCCGGCCTACTTTGGCTGGGTAGCTATCCTGTGCTATGCGTTGTATCTCGGATATTACGTCGAGGCGATGACAGCCGTAAACGTGTGGCAAACCTGGCACTATCTTCGCCAGACCTATGGCGTAGGTTGTTTGTACGGCCAGCAATCTACCATGGACGATTTGGACAGAAAGATACGCTACTGGTCGTACCATCTCGTTTTCCCATGGCTGATCTTTGGTAGATGGGACATGTTGCATACCATTTGGCGAGGAGTTTCATCCGACGCCATTATCCCAGTCAATTTCGGCCCAGCGGTTTTGTATCCACTCTCGCTCATCGCGATGGCAGGATTCTATTTGGCCATTGTTGGTGAGATTCGACTCTTGGTGAACAACAAGGCGAATTACCGCCCGGTTGGCCTGATCTGTTATGTAACTTGCATGGCGATCCACTGGTACGGGTTTATGGTCCCATCTCACTACCAACGTGGTTTCTTTGCCGTCTCTATTTTCCATGCCATCCAGTACATGGCATTGGTATGGCATTTTGAACACCAAACAGCTCGTACGCGAGGCAATCGCATGGCGTTGGCTGTCTCTCCGCTCGTTGGATTTCTACTTTTTTGGCTGATGCTCTTTTTGGTTGGTCACGAGTTTGAACAACATTTCCTTCCGTACATCGGCAGTTGGTCCGTCCACCTATCGACCATCCTCTTTGCAGCCATCAGCGCTCACCATTACTCAGTGGATACATTCATTTGGCGCAGAAGCGTCGGTCGCTAGACACGAGAGACGACTGACTCGTGACGGAAGATCCTCGTAGCGGAAGATGTAAAAATCTTCGGAGAGAGATGGGAATCTTCGTAGAGAAAGATGGGAATCTTCCGTAGTGGAAGATGCAAATGCTCGTAGAGGAAGATGCAATTCTTCGTAGAGGAAGATGTGAATCTTCCGGTGCGGAGCCTACACGCTCAACCGCTCACAGCCCCCATGACGGGCACATTCGACCAGCGAGCAAGCGCAACTCAGAAACCTCGTAGATGAAGATGGGAATCCTAGTTGCGGAAGACGTAAAACCTCGTAGCGGAAGATGTAAATCTTCCGAAGCGGAGCCTATACGCCCAACCGCTCAAAGCCCACATATGGGCACATTCGACTAGCG
>CAIXME010000809.1 GCA_903920425.1 uncultured Pirellula sp.
ACCATGGCGATCACCACGAAATCGTTCCAAAAGAGTCGACAGTAATTCCTAGATCAGTTGATTAACCTCCTCCTGCAAAACCAACTTTCAAATCATGAGTGTACTGTACGTTGCGTTACCCATTGCTCTTCTCCTTGGCGGTACAGCACTAGTCGCATGTTTGCTTTGCATTCGAAATGGGCAGTATGACGACTTAGACACGCCAGCACTCAAAATACTCAATGAAGAGAAACCAAAGTGAACTTCAATCGGGCCAATTCGTTATCGATCAGTGCTTGGCTTGCTCTCGCATTCGTCTTTGCAGTTTGCCATCCCTGCGACCGCACCCTGCTTGGCGACGACGATTTCGAACACCCGCCCATTTCTTACTACGATAGTCAATCTCGCGATCCGGTCGCATTGCTTCTCGACCGTCTAAAGTCCGGTCAACAAGAGCTGAAACCAGACGCTCGCGGTAGTTACCTGAGCGATTTGCTAAAAGCGTTGAACGTTCCCGAGTCTTCTCAATGCCTCGTGTTTTCAAAAACGAGTTTGCAAATCCCGCATATCGGCCCCAGAACTCCGCGAGCGTTGTACTTTAATGACAGTGTTTATGTTGGAATGGTTGTCGGAAGCCCCGTGATGGAGCTGGCTGCAATCGATCCACAACTGGGAACCGTCTTTTATACCTTGGAACGTGAGAACGACTCGTTTCAGATTATTCGGGACAGAGGCCAATGCCTTTCGTGCCATGCGACGACTCGCACAGAACGAGTCCCCGGGGTTCTTGTTCGGTCCATTTATTCCGATAGAGCAGGACGACCGCGTTCGGGCGCATCTACGTATATCACAGACCATCGGAGTCCATTCGAGCAGCGTTGGGGTGGCTGGTATGTTACAGGTACGCATGGAAGCATGAGGCACCTTGGGAACATCTTTGCAGTCGATCGCGACGATGCTCAAAAGGTGGACAGAGATGCAGGCGCCAACCATGAGAGCCTTCCCAAGTCGCTTCCCGTCTCCCCCTATTTGCGAGAGACGAGCGATATCGTAGCCCTCATGGTCCTGGAACATCAAACGCGCGTCCACAATCTGATTACCCGTGCCAACTACGAGTCGCGCCAAGCCACTCACTTGGACAAATCGATGAACGAAGCACTCGGACGTGAGCCTGGATTTGTCAGCGAATCGACTCAACGAAGGGTTGCCAGCGTCAGCGAAGCACTGCTGGAAGGTTTACTGTTTGCGAACGAGTATCCACTTGAGTCTCCTGTAAAAGGAACCAGCGGATTCGCCGAAACCTTTTCCGCCCGCGGCCCCTTTGATTCCAAGCAACGGTCATTGTTTCAACTGGACCTGAACACGCGGATGTTTCAGCATCCGTGTAGTTACCTGATCCTCTCCGACCATTTTGCGGGACTACCCGAACCGGTCACGTTGTACGTCCGCCAAAGACTTGCAAACATCTTGAAACACGGGACACCGCCGCCCAAAGGTGTAAATTGGACACCAGAGGACCGCAATGCACTGAGAGAAATGCTGGAGGAACTAAAACCCGGCTGGCTCGAAATCGAAGACCTTTCCACGGAATCGGCATCATGACGAACGAACGCGATTTGACCAGCGAAGAACAACTGCTTGCCGAAGACACGGCATTGCTGGGTGCCATCCTCAACACAGCCGTAGACGCCATCGTAACGATCGATGCGCGCGGGACAATTCTACATGCGAATCGATCTCTCCAGAAACTATTCGGCTACACTCCCAGTGAAGTGATTGGCAAAAACGTTTCTGTTTTGATGCCAGAGCCTGACAGGTCCTCACACAATGGCTACCTCAACAATTACCATAAGACCAACAAAGCGGCCATCATCGGTATCGGCCGCCAAGTCCTCGGTCAGCGTCGGGATGGATCCATCCTTCCGATCGATCTCGCGGTGAGTGAAGTCACCGTCGGGACTCGAAAGCTGTATACCGGCATCATGCGAGACATGACGGAACGCCATCAAGCGGAATCGGAGCTTCGCAATGCACAACAACGCTTGATCCAAA
Source organism: uncultured Pirellula sp. (assembly GCA_903920425.1). Taxonomy (GTDB): domain Bacteria; phylum Planctomycetota; class Planctomycetia; order Pirellulales; family Pirellulaceae; genus JBKCUI01. Next base: position 2,032 of record CAIXME010000809.1, read on the forward strand.
GCGAACGGCTAGCTGCGATCGGCCAAATGATGACCGGTTTGGCGCATGAAAGCCGAAATGCGCTGCAGCGATCTCGGGCTTGTTTGGACATGCTCGATCTCGACCTGCAATCCGCGCCCGATCAACAGGATTTGGTAAAACGAACCCGCTCCGCACTCGTAGAACTCCAGGTTCTCTACGAAGAAGTTCGAAGCTACGCGGCTCCCATTCAATTGGAACGCTCACGGCATAGTCTGCCGCAATTGTGCGAGGAAACATGGGAGCACCTAGTCGACCTTTGGAAGCCTCGAAGTATTCAACTGGTGATGAAAGGCGAGGGAGATTGCAAAGTCTCCTGCGACCGTCAAAGAATATGCCAAGTGATTCGCAACATCTTTGAAAACGCGCTCGCCGTCGCCCCCTCAGAAAGCACCATCTGGGTTGATTGCAGAATCATTCAACGCGACCAATCTTCGTTTCTCAACTGCAGCATTACCGACCAAGGCCCCGGACTTAACGAAGAGCAACGAAACCGGATCTTCGAACCCTTTTTCACCACCAAAACCAAGGGAACAGGGCTCGGCATGGCGATTTGCCACCGCATCATCGATTCGCACGGCGGTCGAATCTTTGTCGGAAAAGGACAAGATTCCAGCGAAGGTGCAACAGGAGCGGTCATTGCATTCGAGCTCCCATATGAAACGCGTTCGTAGGTAACTAACGCGCGGCCTCTCTGGTAGGCCTAATCATGTAATCCACATTGGGTCCGTGCTAGTTTCTCCTTATCTGGGGCGCCCCGGTTCTCACGTCACCATCGCGTTCATAATTGACAATGATGATCCCTTTCGGCGCTACCATACCGCTGGTCACTTTAAACGAAGCAGGAATCGCTCCGTCTTGGAACAGCCGTTTTCCATACCCCAACGTAATTGGAATGATCATCAACTCCAACGCATCAACGAGATCCGCTTTCAATAGTGTCTGAAGCATATGGGCGCTTCCCATTACATGAATATCTGGGCCGTCGGTTTGCTTGAGTTTCTTGACGTTTGACGCGAGATCCCCTTTCAAGAAGACCGTGGGCTGCCAATCGCTAGATTCACGCGTATTCGAAGCCACATACTTGGTTGCGGTCATCACATTGGGCCAGAAGTTCGAATGCGTGGGCCAATATGCCTCCCATAAGTCAAACGTCTTACGGCCCAAAAGCAAATCGACGGGCTTGGCTAGGCGTTCCCTCACCACCGCGCTCGTTGTCTCGTCCGCGTACGGAAAAAACCACCCCTCGTATTGGAATCCGTCTCCTTCGTCCTCGTTTTGTATGACTCCGTCGATTGTTACAAACTCACAAACCGTTATTTTTCTCATAGCTCTTCTCTCAATATTTGCAAAACGATTGCTCGCGTCGGTCAGTCAATCAAAACCTCTAGCCGCAGAGTAGTCGAGCGATCATGAATCAAATCGACAAGCAGAGAGAAACCTTTTCGCAATTATGCCTCGGGATCAGCGACGACCTTAAAGAGAGAGGCGGACTTGATGTTCACCGTAGCGAGGTTACTCGACGAGTCGAGGCTTGCCGCTCCAACCCAGTTTTTCTCGTAGAGCTTGATAGTCGTCATGACCGGGCACGCTGATCAGTTGAAACGTATCTTCAGCACGAACAATCCGAACTCGAAACCGCTGATCAAAGTGGCACAGCACGCGACCATCCACAACGATGCTTGCAGACGGATGTTCTGTCGACATGGTCAAATCGAAAATGCGATCCGCCGTGTCGACTACGGGGCGCATGGTCAACGTGTGCGGACTGATCGGAGAAATGACAAACGCCTGTAAATTGCGACGCAGAATAGGACCGCCCGCTGACAGGTTGTGCGCGGTCGATCCCACAGGCGTACTGATGATCAATCCGTCACATGCGTACGTTGTCGCAAGCACCGAATCGATATGAAGATCGATGTACATCATGGAATAGGGAGGCCCTCCAAGCACCGAGGCCTCGTTCAATCCAAGCATGGAATGCACGACTTGGTTTCCATCGTAGACGTCGCAGCGCAACATCAAATGGTTCGTCACCGAGAAACGTCCTTGGCAAACCTCCGGCCAGATGTCAACGAATCGGCTCGGTGGAATGGCAGCTAGAAATCCAAGCTTCCCAAGATTGACTCCCAGAACCGGACGCTGCTGATGACTCATCTGCCGGGCCGACTGCAGTATCGAACCATCCCCACCGAGCACCACGACGAGGTCGGACGGGCAGTTATCGAACTCATAAGAAAAGTTCTTGTCGACCGCAACGATCTCCGCGTGCTGCTCGATCAAGTGAACAATGCTGATCAGTTCTTGTTCGACGCGTGGGCGATTGGGTGCTGCGAGCACGACAACTCGAGGTCGTTGCCTGCCATCGCGAATCCATCCCCACGTCGCCGGATCGGTCACGCGTTACACTCCCGCAGGTTCTGCATCGGAGTACTTTTCGCTCAACTGCCTACAAACCGCGGCAATCCCCTTGGGATCAAGCCCCAATTCGGCCATGAGTTCATTGCGATCGCCATGCTCAATAAAGCGATCTGGAATACCAAGAGTTCGCATGATGCGAGTATCCCAGCCGTTCGCGCAAGCGGTCTCGAGAACAGCGGAACCGAAACCACCCATCAAAGCTCCTTCTTCGACAGTGATCACAAATCGGCACTCTTCGAATACCTTGGTCAGCATCTGCAGATCCAAAGGCTTGATGAAACGCGCATTGATGACAGCAACATCGAGCCCTTCTTGCTTGAGTAACTCAGCAGCTGCAAGCGACTGTTGAATCATGGCACCGCACGCGATGATCGCACCATCAGTGCCCCATCGCAAAACTTCGGATTTGCCCAATTCGATCGGCTGCGCAGGTCGCTGGAATGTTTGTGCTGTCGCTTTCGGGTAACGGATCGATACCGGCCCTGGATGGTTCAAAGCGAACTCTAGCATCGGCTCGACTTCGGTTGCATCACCGGGAGCAAGCATCACGATGTTCGGGAATACGCGCATGTAGCCGATGTCGAACAGACCATGGTGTGTTGGGCCGTCCGGTCCAGTCAGACCTGCTCGGTCAAGCATCATGGTTACAGGTAGGTTTTGCAACGCGACTTCTTGAAAAATCTGATCGTACGAGCGTTGTAAAAACGTGGAGTAAATCGCAACGATCGGTCGCAATCCAGCTTTGGCGTGACCGGCCGCAAACGCTACCGCGTGCGACTCGCAGATCCCGACATCAAAGAATCGGTCGCTATGTGCATCGCGAACCGGTTCCAGTTTGTTGCCTTGGCACATGGCTGCAGTCATCACGGTGACTTTGTTGTTCCGCGACATCTGGCTGAGGATGGCATCCCTCGCATAATTGGTAAACGCAGGCTTTTCTCCAACGCTAAGTGGCTTTGGACAGCCGTCTTCGTCTTCAAACGCTGGTGGCGTATGGAAGTAAACGGGGTCTTTCTCGGCAGGTTTGTATCCACGGCCCTTTTCTGTCACCACGTGCAACAGAGTAGGCCCCTTTTGGTCTTTCACCATCTCAAGATACTTGCGGACCAAATGGATATCATGCCCATCGATCGGGCCAATGTAACGGAAGCCAAACTCTTCAAAGAGCATGCCACCGACCATACCAGCCTTGACCCCTTCTTTGATTTGAGCCAACAAACGCTCCGTTGGATCACCAAACAAAGGTAGCTTGTTGAGCACCCGCACCACTTCGCTCTTGAAGCCGGTGTAAAAAGGATTCGTTCGCAATCGATCTAGGTAATTTGCGACCGCACCGACGCGAGGGCAAATCGACATCTTGTTATCATTGAGAATGACAATCATGTCTGCATTGAGCTCGCCCGCGTTATTCATGGCTTCGAAAACAATGCCTGATGGAAACGCCCCATCGCCGATCACAGCAATGCTCTTGCGCCCCGGTTCTCCGGCCAAGTCGTCGCCGCTTTTCAAGCCGAGCGCCGTCGACACGCTGCATCCAGCATGCCCAGTCATGAACAAGTCGTAGTCGCTTTCGGCCGGATTGGGATACCCCATTAGGCCTCCGCGTTCACGAATGGTTTTGAACTCGTGGTAGCGACCAGTGATGAGCTTGTGTGGGTAGATTTGATGGCCAGTGTCCCAAATCAACCGATCCTTGCGAAAATCGAAAACGCTGTGCAAGGCCAAGCATAATTCGACCACACCGAGGTTGGACGCAAAGTGTGCGGTCCTCGTAGCGAGAAGATTGCAAAGCACATCACGGATCTCCGCAGCGAGTTGTTCCAACTCTTGCGTGGACATGTGATGGAGCGGTTCAGACGACTCTAGTTTCGAGAGCATTTCGTGCATCGAGTATCAATGGCTCCTGTCCGTAATGTAACGTGCTAATTGTTTCAAAGGTTTGCCCGCAGGGCCAAAGGTGTCGACCACCGCAATCGCTTGTTCCACAAACTGTTCGGCTCGATCTTTGCTCGCTTGGATACCATAGATGCCCGGAAAGGTCAGTTTTCCGCGATCCTGGTCTTTTCCGGTCCGTTTCCCAGTGTTTTCTGCCGTCCCCTCGACGTCTAGTAGATCGTCCACTATTTGGAACGCAATTCCGATACAGTCGCCGTAATTTGACAACAATTCTATCTGTTCCGCATTCGCCTTGGCCGCGATCCCCCCCAAAACAACGGAGGCACGAATCATGGCTCCCGTTTTCCGAGCGTGGATCGCATGAAGCATTTTGGCGTCTCCGCCCGTTTTTTCGGCCAGCAAATCGTCAACTTGACCAGCAACCATCCCCTCGGCTCCCGCGGCCCTCGTCAAAACCAAACAGCTCTTGGCTGCCACAGCCGGGTCGACAGTGTCTTGCAAAATGGTCTCAAAAGCCAACGCCTGTAAAGCATCACCGGCGAGAATCGCGGTCGCTTCGTCAAACTGGATATGGCAAGTCGGGCGTCCGCGCCGCAAATCATCGTCATCCATGGCCGGCAAATCATCATGGATCAACGAATAACAATGGATCATTTCCACCGCAGCCGCGTTTGCCATCGCGGTCGCTGGCGCACAGCCTAAAGCTTCTGCGCTCAGCAGACAAAGTATTGGCCGAAGCCGTTTTCCAGGCGACAACAACGAGTATCGCATCGCGTCGCGCAATCGAGATGGGCAATCATCGCTCAATCGGGATATACACCGCTCAAGCTGGCCATCCACCTCTACGACAAGCGACTTCCAACGATCAAGGAGTGAGCCAATGTCATTTGCTGGATCGTTCGAGGTTTGCACAGTAATGGATGCGGCTCATTCCAAAGCGACGAATCAACAGAGGCATTCGCACAGCCCCCTCCAATGGCCTGTATTGTATTGCCGGTTGCGGAAAAATGTAGTGAGCCACGCACTTGATATTCGAAAAATCGATAGGGCGAGTACGGATTTCCGGTCTTTCGCTGGACAATGCCCGGTTTCCGATCGCGAAAATTGCGGCCAGCCCCCCACCTTCGCGGGCCAACGGCAACATGCGACCTTATTGTTTTGATTGCGATAATCCACACTAGTTGATCTACCATCGTTGTCACAATTCGATTGCGTCCACGAGCACCGTTTCACTGAGCACGACCTTTTTGATCGTATGCCAGAACATGTCCTCTGTGCACTCTGTGGTCAAGAAATTAACTTCATCTGTGCTGTAATGTTGGAATCGAACCAGATAGCCCTCATCAATCAACAGAGTCAAACGAGCGATCGACGAGGTGTCGATACCATTCCTGCGAAGGATCAGGACAAGCGATCACGCGGAGACGCGGAGGGGAGAAGAAAAGACCAAGTTGATCTAGTTTTGCCGGCTCGATTGCTCGTAGCGACCACGAACATATAAGAGACCCAATGAAATGAACCACAGATATCACTGATGACCAGGGATAAGCTGGAACATTGACCAGCGTCCATCTGTGTGATCCGTGCCATCCGTGGTTAACTCAAGAGCCCACAATCGACGCATGTTCATAGCCAGTTTCAAAACATGTCAGTTTTGACAGCGGGAACGGTTCG
>CAIXME010000810.1 GCA_903920425.1 uncultured Pirellula sp.
AGCTCAACAGGATTGGTTCGCCGTTCATGGATCGTTCGATCCAAACCAACTTGGTCGCAGCGACAAATCTAGACATCGCTGGTTTGGTGTTATCGGCAACCAATTCGTTCAGTAGGTCTTTGTTTAAATGCGGAGCGAGCGGCAATTGAATGGATTCCGATTGCCATGTAACGTCCGAAATCGCAATCGGCTCACGCTCCGTGCTCTTCCATGCAAGTTCCATCGCGGTCGCAACTCGGTTGGCCAGTACTTGCCTGTTTTCCGGACTGCCATCGTTGTACTTGCCGGCCGTAATGTTCCCCCCTGCCCCGTTGAAGTGAATCAACGGAATCCCCATTTTGTCCTCCTGCATGTTCCTCGCCAGGCCAGGGAAATCAGGGTTTGCTAGTCCGGTTCTGTAGTAGCTCTGTGGGTGCGTTGCGTAGTAACTGATGGCAGCGAGTGGTGTATCGCCATCCCAAAACGAAATCATCTTTAGCGTGGGGTCGATGAGCCCTTCAGGAAATGCTCGGACTTCTGGATCCTTGGCGGCGGACCATCGCACATGTTGGACGCGTCCATCGGGACCAAGAATTCTTCGGTTGGACGCAACTTTCTCGACGATAGCCTTACCAGTGCCGACGTGCGTGACGGGACGAAGCTTGTTCAAGCTTTCGCTCACTTGTGCTGCAACGGATCGCATGGCCTCGTGTGCAAACGCAGTATCAAACGGGCGATATGGAATATTGTGGTCGATCAGGACTGCGTCAATGGATGGATCGCACCAAGGTGCATCGTGCTGATGCAGGGTGTGCACAGCCACTCGATCGGGAGTCGTATTGGCCGCCTTGGCAATCATCTCGCGAAAGAGACTATGGCCCGCGTTTCCAATGCCGATCCAGTCTGCAGCGCATAAAACAATGGGGGCATCAGCACCGATCAGCACAATCCCCTTGCAACGCAGCGGTGTTTGAATGCCTTTGACAGGATCGTATGCGAGCACGCTACCAACAGGTGGCGAAACATCTGCGTTGAAGACAGCGATTTGTAAATCGGCACCCATTGCATGATGAGTGGCCATCATGGCAAAGGTCGATACGAATAAGAAAAATCGCAGTGTTTGCATCATGGTAGTTTGGTTAAGTAAGTGAGCAGATCGGCCATCCCCTGCAGATCGATCTGAGATTCAAGTCCTTCGGGCATCATCGATAGTTGCGAACTTTTGATTTCCCCAATATCGTTCCGAGCGATGGTTTCCGACTGGTTTTCGCCTCGTATCAGCCTGACGCTCGCCGGCGATTCGTTGACGATCATTCCGGTGACTACCCGATCGTCATTCGTCACAACTTTGTACTGAATGTACTGAGGATTCACCTCTCGATTTGGCTCGATGATGTTTTGTAAAATCGCTTCCGGTCCTCGAAATTGGAATGTTGTCAGGTTGGGCCCCAATTCGTAACCCACGCCTTCCACCCGATGGCATGATGCACATGACTTTGCGAAGATCGCTTTTCCACGCTCGCGATTACCTTCGAGTTCTAACGCCTCGCGGTAACGGTCTAGGATTTCCTGTCGTGTCCCCAAGGTGGCCGGCAGGAGTTTAGCCACCCGATGTTGCGTGTTCGGTGTATTCTTCAGTTGGGCAATGCGGGACGTCGGTAGCTCGTTCAACATGATCCCCCCCTGCCCTGCTTCTTCCAGCAGAACTTCGATCCAAGAAGCACGAGAAAACAACACGTCGGATGCCAACGCCCTGAGTCGCGGACTCATCGCAGGCCAGCTCTTGATTAGTTCTCTAGCAACGGTGTCGGACTGGAACCGCATCAGTGCACGGGTCGCGGACTCCTGGACGTCGTTGGATTCTCGCTGGCTGATCAGCGAAATCAAAATAGAGATATTTGCGTCGTCTGTGTCCCAAAGCAGAAAAGCAATGGACTCTTTGCGCATTTTGTCGCTCGAGCTCGACGAAGCTAATGCTTGTCGAGATCTATCGATCAGCTGTTTTCGACAAGAATCAAGACTTGGAAGACGACTTAATGCACCTCGAAGCTCCGCCGGAGATTTGAAGCGATCTTGCAATGCCTCGATCAAGCCGATTCTCAGGTGCAGCCATTTGGTTTCTAGTAAAGCTTTGGCATCAGGGTCGAGATGATCGATCAATTGCACCAGTGCCGCTAGGTCTTGGATGCTAGCGGACTTGCCCGCGACCCGTGCCAAAGGCCTGAGATTCTGCGGGTTGGCTATGCCCCCCCTGCCCTGCCCTTTTTGGTTGAGAACGTCTCGCAGAGTTTGGATACCGTCTTTCCCGATCGCGTTTAGACATGCTGCAATCATGTGGGGATCTTGAGATTGATCATTCAGCAACAGCAATGCTGGGATCTCTCTTTTAATCGCGGGGGAAACGGGCAAGGAACGGATGGACAATGCGAGCTGAAATCGAGCCCGGGGATCTGCATCGGAAACGAGGGACTGAATGGATTGATCAAGTTCGGGATACCCCCCCTCCCCTGCCTCAAGACACTGGATAGCGAATTCGCGAACACGCGGATTCGAATCAGACAGAGCTTTCATCGCGGCCCCCTGCCCTGCCCCGAATTTGGCCAAAAGACCGAGTGCATGCAGACGCCCCACGGCCGAATCGCTACGACTCGCAAACGTTTCGATCTGTTTGAGCAGAGATGGACCTTCGTTCGCGGTAGCACTGATTCTCTCAAACAGCAAGCGGGATGCCGTGTCCCGATGCCACCCGTTTTGGTGCCCGAGTGTTTCTATTAGTTCACTTGTCGTCGCGCTTGCGAGCCCTCGCGCTGCTGGGCGTTGAAAACCTGGCGGGACAACTCGATAGATTCGCCCTCGGTCGCGTCCGCTTGTCAGATCAAGATGCTGTTTGATTTCGTCTGGGAGTGATCGCGGGTGTTCAATCACTTCACGATAAAGGTCGGCAATGTAAAGCGTTCCATCGGGCGCGTTGGCAAACTGCACCGGTCGAAACCAAATGTCGGTCGATGCGATGAACTCGGATTCGATATCGATGCGGTCCCCCAACATCGAAAGGCCGTTTTCGGTTAGTTTCTTTCGGTGGATGATGTTACTACCCACGTCTCCTACGAATGCCATCCCGAGCATATCTTTGGGATAGGCGTCGCCTCGATAAATTGTGACGCCAGTGGCGCTGGTGAAATAGCCGGCGGGTCTTCCTCCTCCTTCGATGAGGCCCGGAGACTGGTTGGTGACCCTCAATCGAGTCCTTACCAACCGCCATGGTTCTATCGGGCTTGATCTGTATACCGTGGCTTGTGGTCCGTCGGTTGCGATACTTTGTCGACTCGCCGGCATCGGCATGTTGTCCGTCGTGAGCGAGTAACGATCTTGGTAAACGAAGGCTTGTAAATGATCGCTGTTCTGGCATGCAAAACGTCGCCCCCAATCATCAAAGCTCATTCCGTGTTGGCCACCACCACTTTCGAGTCGAATGTCGAACGACTTAGGGTCAAAGGAAATATCGCGACCATTGACGTTGTACTTCAAATTGGGAGTCGACGACTTGGGAGATGAAATGTTGCCTCCGCAGCTGCTGGATTGGCAATAGATGCGGTTGTCGATGCCCCAGCAAAAGCTGTTGAGAAGACCCTGGACATTGTGGCGGCCAAATCCGGTATAGACTTGTTCGCGAATATCCGATTGGCCATCGCCGTCGGTATCTTTGAGGTAAAGAATGTCAGGTGCTGCTGCAACAAAAACTCCCCCATCAAAGCAAATCACCCCCGTGGGCCATGACAAATGATGTGCAAAGAGCGTGCTTCGTTCGTACTGGCCGTCATTATCCAGGTCTTCCAGCATACGGATGTTCCCCAGACGTTCCGTGTCTTGCTCTGAGTAGTCACACATCTCAACGACAAACATTCTGCATTGTTCGTCAAAGGCCATAGCGACCGGGTCGCGCACCAAAGGTTCTGCGGCGGCCAATTCCAACTGGTAACCATCTTTGACGATGATGGATCGGATCGCGTCCCGTGGCTCTTGTGGCTCAATGCGTGGCAGCTCTTTGGCAAAGGCTGACGGAATCGGGATGTTAGAGGCTTGGCCAAAGACCAGTTTGTCTGTCAACGGTTGAAAACACAGGATTGCCGTCATCCACATCGCGTTGGCAATCACGGTTGGCGTCCAGCAGACGAACGGGAATCGATTAGCGGATCGTAGCTGCATCGGATTTGGTACTCGCATCAGCCACAAGGTATGCATGTGTGCATGAGGGGGGCGATTGGTAGGTTAAGGCAGGTTGAGAGCGCCTCGCATTCTAGTTGGAATTTGATCTTCGTTGCAATTAGGGCCAGCATATTGCTCCCCTGCCCTGCCCCGTTTCGACTAAACTTGTACGGATTGCCCAGATATAAGTCAGAGTTGCAAACGTATTCTGTATGTTGACCACCGGTACCCTGTAGCAAAAGTTACCTCGTGAACAGCACTGCGGAACATGCTTGCCACTTTCGTCGGGCACCTCTGTGCGGGGATGCAAAATAGAGATTTGGTTTGATAATTGAATATGCATGCAGCAATAGAAACCCACTCATTAACTCGCCGATTTGGAGATCGGACCGCCGTCGACGGTGTTGAGCTGACGGTGCAGCCTGGAACCTTTTACGGTTTTCTCGGGCCAAACGGAGCCGGCAAATCCACGACAATCAAAATGCTGACGGGGCTCTTGTCACCGTCGGCCGGAACCGTCTCGGTTTTGGGGTTCGACATGCTCGACCAGTCCCAGTCCTTGTTGGCCAAGCGTCAGATTGGCGTTATCCCAGAGAATCTAGCCCTGTTTGATAATCTAACGGCTATCGAGTACCTCATTTTCATCGGTCGCATTCACGGTTTGTCGAGAGAGACGATCCGTGCACGAAGCGCAGAAATGCTGGAGATGCTGTCGCTTGAAAAGGAAACGACGAAACTTGTACTTGAGTATTCGCACGGCATGCGAAAAAAGCTTTCGTTAGCCGCCGCACTCCTGAGCAATCCCAAGTTGCTCTTCTTAGACGAACCATTCGAAGGAGTGGATGCGGTTGCTTCGCTAACCATCCGGGATCTGCTGTCCAATTTTGTAAGTCGGGGGTCAACCGTTTTCTTGACATCACACGTCTTAGAAATCGTCGAGAGGCTTTGCACCCATGTGGGGATCATCATGAATGGAAAGCTGATCGAACAGTGTGAGATGAAGGATATTCAAGCGAGCGGTTCACTCGAGCAACGGTTCTTGCAAGCGACAGGTGCTGACAAACTGCAAACGCCGCGTTTGAATTGGCTAGAACAGAGTTGATAGCGAAACAATGATTCCTAACTTCGTATCATCCCTAACGCACCATTTGGTGTCCTTTATCTGGTTGCGATGGCAGATTCGGCGAAATCAACTTGCACATGGGTCGGCAATTGGTCGAGCGCTCGCGGCGATCCTGTTGGTCTTGTTGTTGTTGACCACGTTCGGCTGCTTTATTGCAGGTACTGCAATTGGTGTCTTCGTCCCGCGTTTGTTTCCACGGGAAAACTACTTCCTCACGTGGGACGTAATCTCCGTTGTGTTTCTATTTGTTTGGATGATCCACGTCGTTACTGATCTTCAAAGAAGCGACGCAATCACCTTTGACAAAATTTTGCACTTGCCTGTTCCGTTTTCGATGGCGTTCGCAGTGAACTATCTGAGTTCCCTCGCGAATATCCACTTGATCGTATTGTGTTCTTCGACGCTCGGATACATCTTTGGCTCTTGCTTTTCGATTGGGCTTTCTGCTTCGTTAGTCACGATACCGTTCTTGGCGTTTGTGTTTTCCATTACGGCGTTGACGTATCAATTGCAGGGTTGGTTGGCTGCAATCATGTCCAACCCACGGCGACGTCGATTGGTCATGATTGCCGTTCCGTTTATTTTTGTCATTGTGTCGCAGGTTCCTGCGTTCTTTGCGACACAATTGTCTCGCCGGCTGGATCGCGACGAGCCAGCTGCTCCGAGGTTGGCATCGCCTGAAGCCCCTGCTCCATCCGATGATAGCACTGCCCCCCCTGCCCTACCCCAAATGGAATCAAATGATTCCGCTCCTACACCACCGAGATTAGAAGATGCCGGTTCGGAGGCGTCCGTCGATGTGCCGGCAGATTCGACAAGCTCAGGGCAAGCTCATGTGCCGAGCGATGCCAGCGCGGAGAAGTCCGCTGAGTCGAGCGAGCAAATGTCGGACGCTGAGAGTAAAGCCCAACCAACTTCCAACGAATCCAAGCGAGCCTGGAGACGCCGCAACAATCAACTGCAATTTGAATCGTTTGTCAGTGTTGTTCGCATCTTGAACGTCGTGGCACCCCCGCTCTGGATGGCAGGGTGCGCCGAATCGATCTTGAACGGGACCAGCAGCGCGCTCTGGATAACGGCGGTAATGCTCGCAGTCGGGACACTATCTATCCGCCGAAATTTTCGACAAACACTTCGCTATTATCGTGGCGAAAACGATCCGAGCTTTGGTGGCAAGACGAAGAGAGCCCCGAGCGCGCCAGTAAATGGACAACAAATCGTTTCTGAAGTTCGAAAGTCGCCGGATCCATCCAAGTTGCGCATGTTGGAGTGGAAGCTGCCATGGGTATCGGAAGAAACCAACGCGATCATGACGATGACGTGGCAGTCGATGTCGCGAGCGCCTGAGGTTAAACTCTATTTTCTACTGCCGCTTGTTGCGCCAGTGATATTGTTCTTTTTGCTTCGCAACCTGCAGCTTCCCAAAATCGATGAACTCAAAGCCGCGATCGTAGTTGCTTCGTCCGGTTTTACTTTGTTCATTTCGTCTAGCATGTTAGGTAACCAGTTCGGATTCGATCGTTCGGGTTTTCGGGCTTTCGTATTATCTCCGGTACGTAGAGAGAATATTCTGCTTGGACGCAATCTGGCAACGGCGGCTGTGTTGGTGTTGCAGACTTGTTGCTTTGCATTGGCTTTCGGCATCTTCTTTGGAATGTCGATAGACAAGATTCTTGCTGCAGTGCTACTTTCAGCTTCTATCTTGCCTTTGTTTGGCTTGTTAGTAAACCTGATGTCGATCTTGTGCCCCTTTCCAATCGCCGCGGGGAGTATGCAGCCAAAGCATTTCGACCTAATACCTGTTCTGATTAGCCTCGCCCTTTCAACGGTGATGCCGATGATCACGGTGCTTGCCGCGTTGCCTTTGGGTATCGAGTGGGGGATCGAGGTTTATTTCAAATCGATCACTTGGATGCCTATTGCCTTGATACTATCGGTCGTTTGGTTGGCGGGTTCGGTGTTGCTCTATCGATACTTGTTGCCATACGAGGGGCAATTGCTAGCGCATCGCGAAAAAGAACTGCTGCGTATCGTTACATCAAAGATTGAGTAAAAGGATACGATTTCGATGAATTCGAAAACCAAGATCCGACCCGATGGTCTCGACTATTTCCTGCCAGCGATTGCGCCGGTATTTATCATCGGAATGATTGGCTCGCTCGTCTATTTCCTTATAACGGTCTGTTATCAAGGAAGCTTCACCGAGCGATTGATGTGGATCCTCGGCTTGTATACGGTCGCTGCGGTCCTCATTGCACGAATCGCCATCGAACAGGGGCGCTCCCTTTCGTACGTCTACATGTTGGCGTTGGCCGCGGCGACACTTGTGGTGACGCCGCAGTTCTTTGTAGTCAGCGGTCCAATGGCTGCTTTTAGCTATCCGATTCTGATCGCGCTCTTGGCAATTGTCGCAGTGCTTGCGGATCGAATCACCTTTGATTGCACGTCGATGAACGAACAGATCCAGAGCTCCGGAGTTGGTGTACTGCAATCCTTGGGGTTGGCCAGAAGTGCCCGTAAAGAGTTGGAATCGCAACATCGGAATGATCCTCAAAGCAGCGAGGAAGATGCATCTCTGGTCAAGGTTAAAAAAACTGTACGGAAACACAATCCGGGTGTCTGGGTTTTGTATCTGGCGTTGTTGGCTCTCCCTTTGTTTGGACTTGGGCAGCTAACTTTGCAAAGTACGAGTGATCGAAATTGGGCATTCCTATTCCTGTTCGTGTACCTGTTTTGCTCCCTGACGCTATTGGTTCTGATCGCTTTGTTGACCTTGCGCAAATACCTACGCGAGCGCGGCGTACCGATGGAAACTTCATTCGCCGTAAGGTGGCTGGCAATCGGAATGGCAAGTGTCTTTGTTGTGCTCGGCCTGCTGGCGATTCTGCCCCTACCAAGCAGTTCGCTGCTGACGGCTGGGTTGCCTTTCAAGATTACGAGCCGCGAAGACTTAAAGGCAAGTCGATTTGGTTGGGGGGCCGAAGGTGTGGCGGGTGAAAACCCCAAGGCAGGGCAGCCGCAAGAAAACGACAATAAAAATGCACCACCCAAACCTCAAGAAAGCGTCGCTCAAGCAAAAGGAGGCAACCAACAGGCAAACCCTGCGCAGCAAGGTGAGGGGCAACAACAAAATCAGCAAGGCGATGGCAAGCAAGGTGACGGCAAGCAAGGTGACGGCAAGCAAGGTGACGGCAAGCAAGGTGACGGCAAGCAAGGTGACGGCAAGCAAGGTGACGGCAAGCAAGG
>CAIXME010000811.1 GCA_903920425.1 uncultured Pirellula sp.
AGACGATCGCGGGGGATACCAACAAATCCCTTTTCTCGGAATTCAACATAGCGATCATGCAAAGAGCCATGAGCCAACTCGGTAACGATCACCAATTGCTTGGCGACGACTTCTATTCGTTCAAGCGACAGGATGAAAGGATGGTTCACTTGCCGAATGCGTTGCAACGACTTGAGTTCGTTGGTCGCTTTGTCTTCGTCAATGTTTCCGTGAACAAACTTAATCGCCTTTTTCAGTCCCCCCGGCGCATCGGCGAGCCATACTTCGCCGTAGCCGCCCGCACCAAGCTTTTCACGCAGTACGTAGCCGGGTATGGGCTCAAATCCGGGTTGAATACTTGATGCAGTCATCACCATGGCGTTGCACTCCTAGCGTACGGACTCACCAGTGACATGTCCGTTGACCGAACTAGCGTTCTGGTTCGGCATTGGCATAGGCACAGATGGGCGATTTTGGGGAGGCATAGGAGCTGGCTTACCCATCGGGACACTGCCAGGAGGCGCGTTGGTCGGTCTAGCCATCGCTGGTGAGCCGTTGCTCGGCATCGGCTGAGTCGGCCTCGGCCCCGCCTGGCCGGCAGGATTAGGATTCACATCGCGCGATGTCGTCGAGTTCCCGATCACCTCGGTACGCAAATTCGGGTTGGATTGCGACATGGGAGGAAACTGTCCTTGCGGCGTCCGAATCGCGGTTTGGGCAGTCGGTAGTGGCGTTGTGGCTCCGATCACAGGTCGGTTGGTTTGTGGGACATCCCAACCCACAGGAGGTGCCAACGCAGACGCAGAGCTTGCGAATATCGGTTGGTTGCCAAAGTAATTCTTGCAAGCCAAATCCAAATACTCTGGTCGAAGATCAAGACGCTCACCGCGGTAGGCGCACAAACATTTGACTTGATGAAACAGATCTCGCGGATGGCAACGACGGAGAGGCCGGCCTACAGCGCGATAATGCCGAGCGATTAGCTTCTCAATAACATCTGGCCGCCAAGGAACTTCGTTTGACTCGCATTCCCGTCGGAACAACTCGAGAAACTCCTCAACAGGCGGATCTCCAATGTTGATCTTGAACGGCACCCGTCTTAAAAACGCTTCGTCGACAAGTTGCTCTGGCTGCAAATTCGTCGAGAACAAAATGATCTGTTCAAAGGGCACAGAGATTTTCTTGCCAGTTGGAAGATTGAGAAAATCCTGTCGACTTTCAAGCGGTATGATCCATCGGTTTAGCAATTCCGCAGGCGCGACGCGCTGCCGACCAAAGTCATCAATCAGCAGACAGCCGCAATTGGACTTCATCTGGAGCGGTGCTTCGCACGTATTACTTCTAGGGTCGTGCCGGATCTCAAGGCTATCCAGGGTTAACTCGCCACCGACAACAACCGTCGGCCGTCGAATGCGGATCCAACGTCGATCGTGTTCTTGATCTGCCAATATCCCCGCTTTTCCAAGCGGTGTATTGGTAGGAATATGATACGACGAATCGAATAGCTTGATGATCATCCCATCATCGATGATCGCGTGCGGAATCCAAATCTCTTGGCCGCGGCACGCAGCCAAACATCGCGCCAGCGTGGTTTTACCATTGCCTGGAGGACCATACAAAAAGATGCCCGAGTTGCTGTTGATCGCAGGGCCCAGGAAATCCAACCACGAGTAATCATACGTCACCGCGTCCAACGCCGACTTCAGTTCATTCTTGGTGATGGGTTCAAAGTTGCTGGCCTGCGCTTCGACACTCAGCACGTAATCCATTAACGGCACCGGAGCCGGGCCGGTGTAGGAACTGATTTTCTGGTAGCTGAGTGCTCGCTTTTGACCATTCTCGGTCAAGCTATAGTAAAAGTCATTCAATGGTGCAGGTCGAGCATGCACGATCAACTGACGGACTCTCAATTGCGCTAATTGCTGTTCAATAATCCGGTATGGCAATCGGACCTTGTCCGTCATCCCGCGCCCAGTCGCTGTTCCCACTGCGAGAAACGTTTGTAGTATCAATGACTCCAGCGTCATCTCGGAAACGCCGCACTCCTCTAATGACTTTGGCTCGAATGGCCAAAATGCATCCTCGTTCAACACTGCTGGAAGAGCGTTTCCAGTCAATGCCGAGGTGTCACGTATTCCGAATAGTGGCTGCATATGAAAGCCTCAAAATCCTTGCAAACGAACGAACCAATCCATTCACCACAATCGACATGCCAACGAATGCGGTTTTCCTCTGTGCGTCATCGGCACTGACGGGGCCACAAGAATGAATGCATTTCAAAACATCGCAGCGAGAATTTAAAATCCCACCGACAAAATAAGCATTTCTTGCACCGCGCACATTTTGTGATCTACAGTTCCCAGTTGGATGAGATTCCCCCCTCATCTCCTAAACGAAAAAAACCTCATATTCGCCCTTATCGTTTTTCCACTGGCTCCGTTGATGAACAGCGACATTGCTTTAAATCACAAACCGATTTCAACCACGGCGCGAAGATCCGCCTCGGTGGAAACAAAGACCGTGTGGATTTTGGCGTGCGTTGGCCAACAAGTTTCTAACGCCCTCACCGTTATCCACCCAGTTCCCTTTTCCATTGGTCGCAAAGCGGGTTGCAGTTTGCAGCTGCCATCGCAAACCGTCTCTGGACATCATGCGGATTTGACCATTCGAGACGGCAATTTGGTTCTGGTCGACCGTCAGAGCACCAACGGCACGTATGTAAACGGACGACGCGTCACCGATATGGTGATACTGAAACCTGACGACTTAGTCCAGTTCGCGGATATGGCCTTTCGCGTTCGCTGCGACGATCACGCAACAGCTTCCAATACAGTAGCAGAAGACGTATGCGATCAAGCTCTCGCATTGGTCCAATTTGATCGGTTGATGGAGAAACGCCTAGTTACGCCATTCTTCCAACCCATTGTATCGATCGACGGCACCAGTATCGTCGGCTACGAAGTGCTCGCACGCAGTCGCATGTTTGGACTCGAATCCAGCGCCGCCATGTTCGGTGCCGCTGCCAAATTGAGCATGGAAGTAGAACTAAGCCAAATGCTGCGATGGGAAGGGATTCGCGAAGGGATGAACCTTCCTGGCCCAACACGCATCTATGTAAATACGCACCCACTGGAACTCGGCCGGGCTGATTTGCTCGAATCGATGACGCAAGTGCGAAGCTTGACCTCCGAGTTGCCAATCACACTCGAAATTCACGAATCTGCTATCACGAGTTCCGAAGAGATGTACGAACTTCGAAACCGATTGCGTGATCTCAACATTCAAATTGCATATGACGACTTCGGAGCCGGCCAAAATCGACTTGCCGAACTCTGCAACGCAGCTCCCGACGTGCTCAAGTTCGACATGGGGCTTATTCGCGATATCGATAAAGCTCCACCAGAGCGTATCAAAGTCCTTGGTTCACTCGTTCAAATCGTCCTCGATCTTGGGGTCGTTCCGCTCGCCGAAGGGATCGAGAACGAACGAGAAGCTGCTGTATGCTTGGAGCTGGGTTTTGCACTCGCTCAAGGCTATTATTTTGGAAGACCAGCACCACCTAGCAAGTTTGTGATCCCCGCTATCTAAACAGCTGTTACATCGGAACAGGCGACGAAATCTAAGGCGCTATCACTGTTTACGAACAGGAATCTGGGAGCTTCCCTTTCCGAATCGCATTCCGCACGCTATCGCGCAATCA
>CAIXME010000812.1 GCA_903920425.1 uncultured Pirellula sp.
ATTGCACCAGTCTCCAACCGATTTTTGATTACCCCCGAAGGTCTTTTCGTGCGATCTGTTATTTCGTGTTTCCTGCTGTTTTTTGGCACCTTCAAGACGCCCGTCCGCGTTGACGCTGCCGCATCCCTGGACATGCTGGCTAGACAGGCTGCGATCGGTTGCTTGGAATCTTGGAGCGAAGTCCCATCTTCAACGCGACCCAACGCAACACGAACGAAAGTTGGTGAGGCATGATCGCGAGCCTGATAAGAAGTTTGCATGCGGTTGGTTGCGCCATCCTGCTGTTCACAGGCGTTGCAATGTTCGATGCCGTCACATTATATGCCGACACCGAGGATGCGTTTTTTGAATCCAAGATTCGTCCATTGCTTACCGATCGCTGCCTTCCTTGTCATTCGGCAGAAAAGGGAAAGACGCAAGGAGGACTTGCACTCGATTCCAAACAGGGCTGGGAAAAAGGTGGCGATTCGGGAACGGCAATCGTACCTGGTGAACTGGATTCAAGCCTGCTCATTCAAGCGGTGCTATACGAAAGCGGATTGCAGATGCCGCCGGAAGAGGCGGGAGGTAAACTGCCTGATGCTGAAATAGCCCTCCTAAAACAGTGGATTCAACGCGGTGCGCACGATCCGCGGTCAGCCGCTAACAAGCGAGGGGGCATGACCGAAGAAGAGCTCCGCGCATGGTGGTCCTTTCAACCGCTGAAATCGATTGCCGTCCCAGATGTCGCGGAACCAGGTTTGCGAAATGAAATGGATCGCTTGATCGGTGCGAAGCTCGCGTCCGTGGGGCTGCACAGAGCTTCCGAAGCAGACCGTCGGACTCTGATTCGTCGAGTCACTTACGACCTAATTGGACTTCCTCCAACTCCAGCCGAAGTGGATGCGTTCCTATCTGATACTTCACCGCAATACTATGAAACGCTTGTGGAGAGATTGCTACAATCGCCACGTTACGGCGAACGATGGGGCAGGCACTGGCTCGATTTGGTTCGATACGCGGATACCGCTGGTGAGAATACAGACCACCCGATCCCAGATGCATGGCGTTATCGCAATTGGGTCATTGATTCGTTTAATCGCGATCTACCCTACGACCAGTTTGTTCGAGAGCAAATCGCTGGCGACTTGCTACATGCAAACGACTCGCCGGAAAAATACAGCGAAGGCATCATAAGCACGGGGTACCTCGCCATCGCCCGACGATTCGACCACGACATCGATAAATTTACTCATCTCACTATCGAAGACACCATCGACACGATGGGAAAGGCGTTCCTCGGATTGTCGATTGCATGTGCTCGTTGTCACGATCACAAGTACGATCCGATCTCTGCAAAAGACTACTATGCACTGTATGGCATCGTGAACAGCACCCGTTATTCGTTCCCTGGGTGTGAAGCCAAACAGCAACCTCGGGATCTCGTGCCACTTCAATCGGAGACAGTGTGGGCAAAAAGTATTGCTCCATACCAAACTAAGCTTGCTGCGATCGACGCAGAGTTGAAAGAGCTCGATGAAGCGATGGCGAATCAAACTCGCGACTTCCAAGCTCAACCACTCCATTCGACAACGCCCTTAGCAGCGGGCGTGATCGCCGAGGGTGCGAACCACACCTTTGCAGAATCCGACCAACCCCATGC
>CAIXME010000813.1 GCA_903920425.1 uncultured Pirellula sp.
TACGTCAGGACGGAATGGACACGGGCTGGTGAACAGGTCGTTCATGTAGGCGACGATCGGCTCGGTGGTCGGGGGCACGGTATCCGGCGCGATCTTGGGAACAAGGACCATGTACGAAGCGTCTTGGACCGCTTGGCCTACGGCTCGGTGGTCGGGATGGTAATCGCACGGACGGTGGGTTAAGACTAAATCAGGTTGAAAGTTGCGAATCTCACGGATGATCGCCAGTCGCAGATCGATCGTCGCCTGAAGGTACCCGTCTGGAAAATTCCAAGTGAGGTATTCAGCCCCGACAACCTTTCCCGCATTGGCGGCTTCGCGTCTCCGGCGTTGGATCAGTTCATCTGAGGGAACGCTATGATGGCCCGATTGCCCATTGGTGACGCTGATCAATCGGACGGTAGAGCCAGCGCGATGGTGGCAAGCGAGCAAACCACCTGCAAAGAATTCGGCATCATCAGGGTGTGCACCAAGCACGAGAACGCGTGTCATTATTTTCCTTGTATAAAATGCGAGATAGGGCGTGGCTCGTCCTGCAATGGGAGTTTGTGGTTTACGCCTCGTACAGGACGATAACTAAAACGTCTGCAGCGCTAAACGAACCTTGAATCCCATGTTTGCCAGCTTGCGGGGCAATGTTGCCATGAATGGATAGAATTTTGACTTTGCTCTCAGCAATCCATCGGTTAATTTGGACCTCCATGTCTCCAAGTTCGTTGTCGACACTTTTGAAGATTTTGACTTGTTGCATGTTGAACCTATTTAGAAAGAACTGAAACGCACATGGGACTTGGAACCAAATCTTGGATTCGTCTCCATCCGCTCGATAATTGTATCGTAGCTTTAAAACCTTGGTTGAGGGGGCAGACATTGGATGTCCATGGCCAAAGTTTGCAGTTCCAATCCGATATCCCCGCAGGCCACAAAATTGCATTGGATGCGATTGCATCCGGTCAATCGGTCATCAAGTATGGCTGGCCGATCGGAATTGCCACCCAGTCTATTGCCCGTGGCGAACATATCCACGCTCACAATTTGAAATGTGAGCACAAAGTCGATTTCTCAGGCTTGGCCTCGGAAACTCCCTCTCCCCTGCAACCTATCGAAGGGCGTACTTTCGATGGGTACGTTCGCCCCGGCGGTAAAGTCGGGACGCGGAATTATATCGCCGTCATCTCTACCGTGAATTGCTCGGCCGCTGTCTCTCGATATATCGCAAATCATTTCACCCAAGACGTCCTCGCCGAGTATCCGAATGTCGATGGCGTCGTCGCATTTACACATGATAGCGGATGCGGCATGGCCTATGAGGGTATCAAACACCAGACGTTGAGCAGAGTACTTGGGGGCATCGCTAGACACCCGAACATTGCCGCGTTTGTTCTGATTGGACTTGGTTGCGAACAAAACACGCTAGGTCATCTACTGAAGTCGCAAAACCTAGTTTCATTGACTCATGGGGGGGTACCTGTCGCCGCGAACCAATCCAAAACGCACGTTAGCCATGATGTTCCCGTCCTCTCCATTCAAGATGTCGGTGGCACGAAAGCAACCGTGAAACGCGGAGTAGAGTTGGTCAAAGAAATACTACCAACGGTCAACGCGATGCATCGCACACGCGTCTCGGCAGAGCATCTGGTGCTCGCAACAAAATGTGGCGGTTCGGATGGCTACTCGGGTATCACCGCGAATCCTGCCTTGGGTGTCGCTGCAGACCGAGTGATCGCATGCGGCGGGACGGCAATCCTTTCCGAAACAACGGAATTGTACGGTGCAGAACAGCTGTTTACCCGTCGAGCTCAATCCGTCAGCATTGCAGAAAAATTGCTGGAGCGCATTGAGTGGTGGAAAAACTATGCAGCAGGATATGGAGAGGAAATCGATAACAATCCCTCGATCGGCAACAAAGCAGGTGGGCTTACGACCATCGTCGAAAAGTCCTTGGGCGCAGCGAGCAAAGGCGGTTCATCCGCTCTGCAAGCAGTCTACCATTATGCAGAACCGGTCAAAACGAAGGGGCTCGTCATCATGGACGCACCTGGCTTCGATCCTGCATGCGTTACCGGGATGGTATCAGGGGGAGCGAACGTGGTTGTCTTTACAACAGGTCGCGGCAGTTGCTTTGGTTGCAAACCTGTCCCTAGTATCAAAGTCGCCACCAACACAGAACTTTTTGATCGTATGCAGGACGATATGGATTTGAACGCCGGGACGGTCTTGACTAACGAAACTATCGAACAAGCAGGCGAACGGATGTTCGATGCTATTCTGGCCACCGCCAGCGGGCAAAAGACCAAGAGTGAGTTGCTGGGGTACGGCGACGACGAATTCGTCCCATGGTCCATCGGCCCGACTCTCTAATCTGAATTCATGCGACAGACCTATTTCAGGTTGACGACGCAATCTGGCTCCTGCCGTATTACAATACGATCCACCTCGTGTTAGCCCGATTGCTCTTTTTGTCTCGTGCCACCATGCTTCGCTCGAACTTCGCCCCGTCTTTCCAGTTCAACTCGATCTTCCTGTGTCTAGCTGCCGCTTATTTGCTGCCAACATGCTTGCCTTGGCAAACGACCAAAGTCTGCTGGTCGCAAGATCCCGCTTCATCGGATTCTGAAGTCGTCAAACCCGCAAGCTCGTCCGAGACACAAAACAGCACGGATCCCGAAAAGAAGATCGAGAAGTGGGTAGGTTGGATCGAATCCCCGCAGCAGCAACTGCGCACTGTTATCTCTTTGGAGCGGGATCAAAACTCCCAACTCACCAAGGGCACGTTGGTTAGCCCCGATCAATCGCCCGATCCACTGATGCTTCACGACTTGCAGTTGAGCCAGGACGGTAAATTTCAATTCGAGTTGCGCAACCCGCAATCGGGCAAAGTGATCGCGAACTACATGGGACTTCAGTTGTCACCGGACCAAATTTCCGGAGAGTTCTCGCAAGCCAGCAGAATCCTTCCTTTGAATCTAAAACGCGTGGATGAACTTCCTGCCGAAGCTCCCAACTCTCTCGGCGCTGACTCGACCTGGACAGGCACACTCAATGTGGTCGTTCAGAAATTGGACTTTCGCTTTCGCATTTACTCGAAGCCTCCATTTGCAACCGCCGATGAACCTCGGGTGCTATTCGATTCGCTATCCGAAAAGGCCATCGGAATTCCCGCAACGGTAAAGATGGATGCAGATCGCAATGTAGTTTTTGAAATAGGCTTAATCGCCGCAAAGTATGCAGCACGATTAAACGAATCCGCGGACGAACTGGATGGGAGCTACACGCAAGGTCCACTCCCTATTCCGCTCAAAATGGTGTTGCTGAAAGGTGCAAATGCGGAATCTAATACCGTTACAAAAAGCCAGGACAAAGTCGGCGACAACAAAAAGATGCGCCCGAGCGACATGCCTCAGGAGCCAGATGCCGCAAAGGAACCGGAGCCCGCGAAAATCGTCGACTTCGACCTTTTCACCGAGCAAGAGTTCTCGGTAACACACAGTATTCCGAAACAACGAGGAAAAGAGCAAAGCGAAAATGGCGGCGTTACGCTTGTAGGTACGTTGACAATCCCGAAAAACAAAGCTGGGACCACAAACTCAACGTTCCCTGCCGTCGTCATGGTAACAGGAAGCGGACCTCAGGACCGAAACGAAACCATCGGAAAGCACAAGCCATTTGAAGTCTTAGCGCACTCCTTGGCGAAAATGGGAATTGCATCTCTACGCTACGACGATCGCGGAGTCGGACAAAGCAAGGGAGACTTCTTAAACGCAACCACCGAGGATTTTACCAAGGATGCGATCGCGGTATGGAAATACGCTCGCGCTCTACAACAATTGAATCCAAAGACAATCGGAATCCTTGGTCATAGCGAAGGAGGAATCGTCGGGCCGATGGCTGCGAACTGGGAGCCAGAAATCGCTTTCCTCATTTTGCTCGCTCCTCCCGGCGTGTCCGGCTCCGAAATCCTGAAATCGCAAATCGACCGGATGGCAGAATTGGAAGGGATGAGCGTTGCGGATCGCAAAGCAACCATGCAATTGCAGGACGAACTGCAGAGTATCGCGTCGGGTTATGTCGTAGATGAAGCCAGCCTGCAGCGCGATATCAGAATGGCGATCAATAAGAACTGGGAAGCGCTCAAGTCGATCGCCTTGGCGCAAGATCCTTCCACGGATACAGAACAACTGCGAGTCGAATTAACCACTCAGATTGAGCAGCAGTTTCAACAACTGCGAACGCCTTGGTATCAGTACTTTCTCAACTACGATCCCGCAACGGACTGGATGTTGTTGCGGTGTCCTACGCTCGCCATTTGGGGCGACAAAGATGTGCAAGTTTTGCCTGACCTCAATCGCGGAAAAATTGAGGAGTCGGTGCGTCGCAATGTGCAGCTGGATACGACACTCACCATCCTGCCGGGTCTCAACCACCTGTTCCAAACTGCCGAAACAGGCATGCCGGACGAGTACGATGCCATCGAAGAAACCATTTCGCCCACATTGCTGGAATCGATCCGTGTATGGGTTCTGCAGCAAGGGATCATCTCTCGCTAGCCGCTGCTTCGTTTGTACACGTTGCGGTATCTCTATTTTAGGCAAAATGCCCGACACATCCTCTGCCTGTGCCGTAACGCGCCGGAGTGCCGGATTGTCGCTTCAATCGCGACATCTCGCCGGGACCACCCAAACTACCTGGCCGGCAATTTCTGGCGATACAAGATGCGAATTGCTGGCTTCGAACATCGTTGTCCGAAGTTTTTTCTAGGGCTCTATCGCAGCGGTGGAATCATCACGACATTTCCGGCTACACACTCTGGACGGACCATGCGTGTTGGATGAGTCACCATAGGTGCTGGTCCTCCAGGATTGCAACACCCCTGGGCCGCATACACTGCCCAAAGCCGACTTGGCTGGTCGCCGGGCAAAACCGTTCGGCATCCGGATATGCTTACTAGCAATAATGCCAACAGCAAAAGCAAACGACGTGTGAAAAGCATAGACGTCTCTCCGTTACGAATCCATTCGCGACGAGTGCCCAGAGCACTTCATAAATCAACTCATCGGTCGGCTGCCCTAGGCGCGATCGGTTCTTCTCGAATGGACAACGCACGTCGCATAACCAGCAAGGTGGTTCGCTTTCCGTACGTCCCGCACACAAGTTAAAGCTGGTGCGGATTTTTGGCCTGAATTACGAACAGGATTCTGTCGGTACTGCATTCGAGTTGTAACCTTGAAACGGTAAACAGGAGTGATCGTTCGTTTGTAAGCGAACGTTACCAAGGACAGGACAGGTGACAGACGGATGTTACACACCTATAACCCGAACTCGCAATTGAATGCGTCTTCTTTCTGCCATCGCGTCAAAGCGGTGCCGGGTCTTGTTCGCTCTTGGACCATCCGCTTCACGTTCTTAATGTCGCTCCTCTGCTTGAACGGATGCCAAACTCTATCGTTGCCGGCGATTGATCCGACGGGAAACCGAATCTTCTCGAGCCAATGGACTTCGGTTGTCTCGCCTCACGGCACAAACAATGGGTATCCGTCTACTCAACCAGCCTATCAGACACCGCCTGAACCACCTCCCTGCATGCAAGGAGCGAATGGTAGCGAAAAGAAAATGTGCAGCGGGTGTCTCGCCGGTAAAGGATGCTTGGCTCGCAAAAAGGAAGCGGAGGAAATTCGCGGCCGATGCGGGCAACTGTTGCTGACCCCAACGACCATCGTCGCACCTGTTGGCGGCGAAGTTATCTTGCTCGCAGGTGTTTGCGGCAAAGATGAATACCTGGTCACGAACGAGCCGATCGAGTGGATGTTGTCACCCGGTGGTGTCGGAGAATTTTTGGAAGTGGGTGACGACGCGAAAGGACAACGACGGTCGAGTTGGAAACGCGATGATAGCCCGAAGGTTGAGAAGCTGGATGTCGACTTTGCACGTGGTCGCACGAGTCGTGAGGCGGGGCGTATTACCCGAGGAACAAGCGATAAAAGCGATGATTTGCCTATTCGCAAAGGCCAAACCTGGATCAGCCTTACTAGTGCCAGCGAAGGCGTTTCCAAGATAACAGCGCTCGCACCGGATAGCGATGTTTGGGACAAACGGCGTCAAACTGCAACCATCTATTGGGTGGACGCCAGTTGGACACTGCCGGAACCGCAGTTCGTTCGCAGCGGAGATCAGGTCCAACTGATTGCGCGCGTGATGAAGGCCGAAGGGATCATTCCCGCTACGGGATGGACAGTCAAATTTCGTGTTACCAATCCCGGTTTTGCAAAGTTTATGCCCCCGCCTGGGAGCGTCGGTGTCGAACCTGCGGATGTGGCCGAAGTCCCCGTCAACGACAAGGGCGTCGCGATGGTGTCCATGATCAACGGCCTAGATCCCAACGCCCCCAATCCGCAACTCCCGTTTGGCACCGCCATCATTGAGATGGAAGTCATTCGTCCGATGCTGAGCGAGAAACTGCCAGCAGTCACAGTGGGACGTGGCACCACCAGTGTCACATGGAGCGATTCAAAACTGGTACTAAGGGCAGACGGTCCTGAAATCGCCAGTCAGGGGCAGCCGCTTGTTTATTCCGCGAGCCTTGGGAACGTTGGTGACATTCCAGCAGAGAATGTGGTTCTGACTGTAGCGGTTCCAAATGGGATGAGATTTGAATCATCCGAGTTCCCACCAGATGCGCAACCAACCAACAATGTTTTGCGTTGGACCGTTGGACCATTGCCTCCTCGTCGCGCCTTTGACGTTCGATTCACCTTGGTGGCCAGCACCGCTCCTCTCGATGCACGGGTTGTATTCAATGCGGCATCAGCTAGTCAACAAACGCCCGAGAGCGTAACACGCATTACTGCCATTCAAAATCCTCAAATTGCACTCAAGGTCTCCCCGTACCGCAACCAAACGCAAATCGAAGTTGGGAACGAAGCTGCATTTGAAATCCAAGTCACCAACACCGGCAATCAAACGGTCAACGACGTTACCGTAGCGGTCAAGGGAGACGCTGGGCTACAGCATGTTCGCGATGGTCGCAACGAATTGATGCAGATCATCAATTTCCTTCCACCTGGTCAATCGCAAACCCTCAACGCAGTCTTCGTCGTCCAACGCGAAGGAGACCTGTGCATCGATACCAGCGTCATCTCGCAAAACCAAGCCTTGGCGACGCAAAAATCCTGCATTCGAGGCATGCCCGCAACTCCCAAGGTCCCGTCGGTCAAGGTAGAAATTCTCGGCGTCAATGCAACTAGCCCTGTGCCGGTCGGAACGGCATTCAAAGTGCTATGGAGCGTGCGCAATACAGGTTCGGTTCCATTGCGAGATGCTGCTATCAGCATGTTGCACGACCCCAACTTTGAAGTGACCGCATTGAGCGATCAATCACGGTACGTGCAAGCTCAACAGCTGGCCCAATGGCGCATTCCGGTCATTCAACCTGGGTCTTACATCGAACTGTCCACCGATTTCCGAGCTCTCAATGCAACCCCTCAAGCGAGCATCGTTTTCTCAGTCGCGACCTCTGAAAACGTGAGCGACAAGCAAACGGTAACTCTCCAAGTCGGTAATGGCCCTGCAGGAAACGCACCGGCAGGCATCGGATCGCCGAGTCTAGGGACTCCGGGCATCGGGGCACCTGGCATCGGGGCACCTGGCGATGGTTCTGTGATGCCAAACGCTCCTGGTTCGGGATTCGGCAAGCCCGCGATCTTGCTAGATGGCGACAATGATCCATCGCTGAAGGTATCCATTACCCCTGTGAGCAATGCGATTCACAAGGGAGAGACCGGTACGTATGAGGTTCGAATTGAAAACCTACGTTCGAAACCGGATCAACGTGTGGCGATTCGCATTCAGTGTCCAGAAGGAAGCAAGCTGTTTTCCATCCGAGCAAAGGACCTGAAGTACAAACTGTCCGATAACGATCAACGCATTGATCTCGAGCCCATTCAATACTTTCGACCAAACGACGTTTTTTCGTGCGTGATCCAACTGCGGCACGAACAGGCAGCGAGCGGAGAACTGCTCGCTTCGGTGACGAGCATGGGACAGGCCAAACCTTCGGTTAGCCGCCTATCTATTCAAGTACTTCCCTAACCCCCTAGCATACGTTAGCACGTTGCTGATACGCTAGGGCGCTGGTGCGTTCGAGAACATATGCGGCTTGGGGAGATCGGTTTTGAGCGAAGTTTCGGTACAGGATGCGTGCGCATATATTTCGAAGCGGGTTGGCGCTTTCCAACCTCGGTTTGGACTGATCCTCGGCAGCGGTCTTGGCAATCTGGCCGACCACATCGAAAATCCTCAACGCATCCCCTACGATGAAATTCCTGGCTTCCCAGTGTCGCATGTGGCCGGCCACGCAGGTGTCTTGGTAATGGGGATGCTCGGTGCGGTGCCCGTCGTTGCCATGCAAGGCCGGGCACATTTTTACGAGGGCTGGTCGCCACGACAGGCAACGTTCCCTCTTCGTTGTATGCATGCTATGGGTATCGATTCGTTGATCGTTTCCAACGCATCGGGCGGCATCAATCCTAGGTTCCGTAGCGGACAAGTCGTCTTGATCGATAACCACATCGACTGGATGAACAGATCGGGACTTGTATCGAGCGAAGCGAGCCAGGGTGCCGCATCGGCTGGACTTCCACATCGAGTGGGGAATCCCTACGATTCGCGATTGATGGAATTGGCCGAACAACTCGCAATCCGATTGGGCTTTTCTCTATCGCGAGGAACGTATTTGGCAACCTTGGGCCCCAACTATGAAACCAGGGCGGAATACCGCTTGTTTGCGAAATTGGGCGCGGATATGGTTGGGATGAGCACTGTCCCCGAAGTCATTCTAGCCAACCAACTCGGGCTCAAAGTACTGGCGTTCTCGATCGTCACCAACGTGGCCAAGCCAGATGTTCAGACGGTCACCGACCACGAGGAAGTACTTGACTGGTCACGCAAGGCACAGAGCCAATTGGTCCCCTTGATTCAACGAATCCTGAAGAATGCTTAGCTAATCGCGTGCGTTGTGATGTGCACCGCCACGCGCGAGTGACTGTTGCTTAGATCACAACCCGACGCGTATCAAGAATTTCCACCAGTAGAGACACCAAGACACAGAGTATTCAAGAATTCATTTTTGGATCACAACTCTTCTCTGTGGCTCTGTGTGAACCATGGATTCTGATCGGCACTATCACAACCCAAAGCGTAAGTTCTGAAGTTGCGCTATTTCGTACTTAGGGCTGAAGGCCCGACACATCCTCTGCCGGTGCCGTTAGGCACTTGACCGTCAGTTCCAAGGGTTTCAGGCCCGAAGGGCCGACACACACTTCTCATGTATCGCCCCTTCAGGGCTTGCTTCTCGATTGGTCTTCGAACCGTGGCTTATCAGCCACGGCATTGGA
>CAIXME010000814.1 GCA_903920425.1 uncultured Pirellula sp.
AGGGAGTGGGCATATACCTGGATCGCTTGAACAAGTCGCTCTTTTAGCTTTTCGGGATCGTCTGTTTTGTAGCGTCCATAGGGGTCGATCGAATAGTCCAGCACCTGAGTGAGCTTCTCAGGATCAGTGACTCGATAGGTTAACTGCCCTTGCAATGTCACGTCTTGAAAATCATTGGTCGTCTCTTCAAATACAAAGGGCACATCGATGCTCGCCTGGGACACTTGAACGAGCGTAGCAGTAGGGGCAAAGTAGAAGAAGGACATGCCGAGTCCTTTACGTCTCGTCCGACCACCAGAATAGTGAATAACATAGGTTGTCGGTACGGTTTTGAAATAGCGAATGCCTAGCATGCGTGGCTCCTACTGCATTGTCTCAGAATATGGTTATGTAGATCCTAATCGAATGATGACTCAAATGAAAGTTTTGTGAGGTTGCGTTCGAAAAGGACCTCTTCCATGGCCAATTCCCGAAATGCGATGTGACAAGCCAGCACCGCCCATGATGCTAAATCGTATCAAATCTATCGGAGATTCATCCATCCCGCTTCACTTTTCGTGGCGGTGACACGCCAACGAGCAGCGTGCGTTGCGGAACAGCAGGCACAATCCTCAATCAATCAACGCTTGCTTTAATTCGCCCCCCCCCCCAATCGCGGATTATGCAGTGAGCTTTAACGATTTAGTCATTTAGTCACGGCGAGTCGTTTGTATCGGAATGGCGTTTGCCTTTGATCTAGTTCATAGCCCGAAGCTAATGAGCTTAGGGTACCGTACCGTCTATATTCGTTTAGGAGATTCGTCGATGAAATTCAGAAGATTCGTTAGCAGTTCATTTTGCACAATCGTATTGTGCAGTGGCGTTTCCGCTCAAGAGGTCAAGCCAAACCAAACGGTCTTGCCCCAACAGCCAATTGCAAACCAAGGCCCTGGTAAGGCAGCAGCCAACGCACTGATTACACCACAACAACTTGCAGCATGCTGGGCATTGGACAATCATGAGGAGATTGCTCTGGCCAAGTTTGCAGTAGAGAAAAGCAACAACAAGGACGTTGCTGATTTTGCGAAGATGATTTCGGAAGAGCATCAAAGTTGCCTTAAGAAGCTTAGCAAGTTTGCACCGGACGCATCGCGTGAAGGCTATTTGACTGAGAATGAAAGGAATAGCGAGAAAAGCGATGCTGTATTGAGTCAAAGTCCTACAGCCCGCGGAAGCACAGCAGGGATCGACATGACTCAGCTTCAACGCGAAATCGCCCAACAATGCGTGGCGGATTCCAAGAAGTATCTCAATGGCAAAGACGAAGCAGAGTTCGACAAGTGCTTCGTTGGAATGCAAATTGGCAAGCACGCAGCCATGCATACCAAGCTAGTCGTTTTGCAACGACACGTAGGCCCAGAAATGCAGCCAATGGTCAGCGAAGGTATCCAAGCGATCGTTAAACACATGAAGGCTGCAGAGAGCCTGATGGAAAAATTGGACACTCTCGATGCCAAAGTCGCATCCAAATAAATAGGACAAGAGCCATTTTCATTAAATGTCCTTGAAAAAAGCCTTGTTCGAATATTCGATCAAGGCTTTTTATTTACCCCACCAGTGCTGACATGCATTGTTCAAGAATTCACTCGCTGAGACACCAAGTCACAGAGATTTCAAAAGATCTATTTTGTTTTCAACTCTTCTCTGTGCCACTTCTCTGTGGCTCTGTGCCTCTGTGGTAAAAATCGAGCCTGAACGCAAAGATCACAACCCGACTCGTTAGCGAGGGATTCTGCGCCCCTCGCTTAGGCTCTTATGCTTCGGGTTGTGATTGTGCCGATCAGAATCCATGGTTCACGCGGAGGCGCGGAGAAGAGTTGTGATCCAAAAATGAATTATTGAATACTCTGTGCCTCTGCGTCTCTGTGCGAAAAAAACGAGCCTGAACGCATAGATCATAATCCTACGCGTTAGCGAGGGATTACGTGCCCCTCGCAACGGATAGGTATTGACAACCATGACCCATGATCAACTCTCGAGATCTCTGAATCTGAGTGTCTCTGTGTGATGACCAGCGATGTTCGCAATTGAGCATCAGTGGAGACCTACGCTCACGAGTTCTCTCAATCCCATCCCTTTTCCAATCCCGCTCGCCAGCGGTACGACATTTGCGTCTTGTTGATTTCGACGACGAGCAACTCCGCTCGAGACTCCACGATGATGCGGTTACGCATAAAGAAAGTACACGATGAAGATTTCGAAATTTTGGATCGCGCAAGCCATGGTCATTG
>CAIXME010000815.1 GCA_903920425.1 uncultured Pirellula sp.
AAATGCTTCTTCTAGTACTTCGTCGTTGCAAACGCATCGAGCGACGTTTCCTTTTACCGTGATTTCTATCTGATTCCACTGTTGTGGACGGTAGTGCTGCAAACTCTTATAGGGACCAGCTAGGAGATAGTCTCGACATTGCAATTGCTTGCCGCGTATGAAAATCCCGCTGTCAGCGTTTGGAGTGGCGCGGAACTCTAGCTTCAGCACAAAATCGCTCGCAAACTCGCGTTCGGTCCACAGTTGCTGGATGCTGCGACCTTCCGCTGGTGTCGTAACCACCAAGCGATCATGGGATGCAACATAGCGTCCGTCGTCGCTCGTCTTCTTTCCTGCGAAGCTCTGAGCTTGGTCGACGAGCGGCCACGCTGCGGCGTTGGGGTCGCTCTTTTGCCAATTCTCGCGTCCTTTGCGATCTTCTGGTGTCGTTGGTCGCAACCCCCATCCCGTTAGGTCCTTGCCATTGAACAGCGATTCGAACCCAGGCTCCACGATTGGCGCCTCGCGATCGGTTGCTACCAGGTCTAGGACTTCAAGAACCGGTCGGATGGCGTCGCGCCATTTGTTGTAGCCCAATTCGTTGGGGTGAAGGAGATCTGGAAATTCTTCCGCCTTGGCGTTCCCTTGTTCGTTGGCAAACAGCGTCCAAGTATCCACAACGACAACTTGTTTGTCCCCTTTGACCTTGGCTTGGTACTGGCGATTAATCTCCTGGATCTTGTCTGCCGGTCGCTGCTTTGTTTCGGACGAGGGAAAGACAAGACATAGGACGATAGGCATCTTCGGGTTATGTTTTTTGAGTTGCCCAATGAGCAATTCGAGATTGTCTGCAATCGTCGTTGGTGCTGCTTGTTCCTCGAGGTCGTTTGTCCCCATCAGCATGACCACGCCCGAAGGGTTGAGTGCGAGAACGTC
The DNA here is from genome assembly GCA_903920425.1 of uncultured Pirellula sp. GTDB lineage: Bacteria > Planctomycetota > Planctomycetia > Pirellulales > Pirellulaceae > JBKCUI01. The sequence goes on from CAIXME010000815.1 coordinate 916, forward strand.
CTTTTGGAGACGGATCAACATCCCACGAGTGGTGTCTCCTGATATGCCACGGTTTGCGATGAGGGTTGTGCCAAACGCATTGCCCATCGTATCGCCCCATCCCTGAGTAATGGAATCGCCGAGAAACACGAGAGCCCCTTGCTTTGCCTGTGTTTCGCCGGCCCATTGCGTACGTTTTGCCAGCCAAAGTTGTGTAAACCAGTCATAGCGGCGAATCGGTCCAGCGCCGGGCAAGCCATCATCATTAGCAGGGATCGCGAGCGGATTCTTGACTGCGGACTCTTGAGCAAAGTTCGGTGACACGTTGGCGACGAGGAGCCAAATCGCAGCCAGTTTGATGAGTGATTTCACATGCATGTTGTAACTCGTGTGGTGGGAGGGATGGAACGGGAGTCGCAATTGTAGCATGCCTCAGCCCAAGGCAAAATTCATTGCGAATACACAAATCCGATATGCGAAACTTCTTGCTCGCGGCTAAGATCTGATTGACGCCTCGGCCGTGTTGCGTGCGCTACGCGAGCAACACGAAGATCGCAGCATTGCAAAACCACAGTCGGTCACGAATCGCAATACGGTAACTCCATTTTCTCTGCCTGGAACGGAAACATGAAACAACCACGATCCCTTTCTCGTCGCGAATTTGCGGTGGGCGGTTCTCGCTTGGTCATGGCTGGGACGGCAGCCTTGTCAATGCGAATGGTACACGCCAATCCTATCGACGCTCCCCACACCACTAGCGGCATTATGTCCGGCGATGTCCGCAATCACACGGCCATGATCTGGGGCAAGTGCGATCGCGATGCCAAGATGTGGGTTGAATGGGTTGCTGAGGGCGGTAAATCATCCCCACGCCGTGTCGCTGGCCCATCGGTGTCGGCTGCTAGTGACTTCACTGGGAAATTGCAGATTGGCGAACTCCCCTCAGGTGCCTCCATCCAATATCACGTTTGGTTCGAATCGGCAGGTGGCGGGAGCAGCGAGCCTATCGCCGGCCGCCTCATTGTTCCATGGGACCAACATGTTCCTGGAGATGAAAGTGAAGATGTGTTTTTCGCTTGGTCTGGCGACACAGCCGGGCAAGGCTTTGGCATCAATCCTGAATGGGGCGGTATGAAAATCTATTCCGCTATCGCGAAACTAGAACCCCAGTTCTTTGTGCATAGCGGAGACATGATTTACGCCGATAACCCAATACCAGCGGAAATCCGTTTAAATGATGGTTCAATTTGGAAGAACATCGTCACTCCAGCCAAATCGCATGCCGCGGCTAGCATCGACGATTTTCGCGGTAACTACCTGTACAACCTCATGGACGAACACATGCGATCGTTCCATGCAAACGTGCCACAATACGTTTTGTGGGACGACCATGAAACAACCAACAATTGGTATCCAGATCAAGAACTCGCTTTGCGAAAAGACGCAAAGGCATATGAGTCAATGAAGTTCGGGCGAGAGCTTGCGGAGAATGCTAAGCAGGCATTCTTTGAGTTCACTCCCATTGAGCAGCCTGTCCCGGGGCAACGACGTGTTTATCGCTCTTTTAGCCGCGGTCCATTGGCCGAACTGTTTATGCTGGATTTGCGATCGTATCGAGGTCCCAATACACCGAACATGCAAGAGTCTCGTTCTAACGAATCGACGATACTCGGAGACGAGCAATTGCATTGGCTCAAACAGCAATTGCTCGCTAGTAAATCGACATGGAAAATCATCTGTTCGGATATGCCGCTGGGTGTCATCATCGCCGATGGAATGGAAGGAAAAGCATTCTATGAGGCCGTAGCCAATCGAGATCCAGGGATGCCTCGGGGACGAGAGATTGAAATGGCCGACCTTCTAAGTTGGATGAAGACGCATGCGATAGGCAACGTGATTTGGCTCACCGCGGACATTCACTATGCTGCAGCTCATCGGTACGATCCGAAGCGTGCCGCCGACAAGGATGCGTTTTTGCCGTTTTGGGAATTCGTTGCGGGGCCACTGCACGCGGGTACCTTTGGTCCCAATGAACTCGATGGAACGTTCGGTCCAGAAGTCAAATTCCAATGGGCTCCGGAGAAAGGAACCAAACAGCCCTTGGCTCCTAGCGATGGGATGCAGTCGTTTGGAACCGTTCGCGTGGATGCGAAAAGCAAAGTCCTCACGGTGGAGCTGCGCGATTTAGAGGGGAGAGTTTTGCCCGGTGGGCGTTTCGAACTATCGCCCGAGAAAGCTTAATACCTACCGTCGTCTGATTCTACTTCTCAGCGTTGAATTGCAAGGTTGCGTTGCTGGCTACGTATTCTACGCTTGTGATCGAACATGTGCCTGACATAGTGGTTTAAATCCATTCATTACCCAATGCGTGCCATGAGAATGGTAAAGATCGCATGTTACTCAAACTGGGGCGCAGCGCGAATCTGCACCGATATGCTTCTAATGTGGTCTGCAATCGCTAATTCAGTTGGCGGCAGGTCTAATGGTGACGATGCTCAAATCGTCAGGCTTGCATGGCTGACCCTCGATTCCCAACATTCGAGCATAAGCTAGTTCGGCCAAGGAGGATGTTGAGGCTTGTAACTTTCCTTTTCGGATGCATTCGACAACCTCGCCGATGCTCACGTTATCAAACAGACCATCGCTCGCAATCACCACGGTGTCGCGCTGTGCCAGGGTTACGACCGGGCCGATCTCGATTCGCATGCGAGGGTCACCGACGACATTCGAGACAATATGCCGATCCTCGTGATGCATGGCCTCCATCGCGCACAACATCCCAGACTCAACTGCAAATCCAACGGGCGAATGGCTGACACTTTGGTAGCGAACTCTGCCCCTGACTCCCGTGACCAAAATCATCGAGTCCCCAACATGATAAGGACGAATCGTGCCACGATGGCATTCCACCACCGCGATCGTGCACGCGGCTCCTATCTTTAATTCCTGAACAGCATGATTCGCTTGCTCAATCCCATCCAGGATAGCCACACGCAATCGATCGGGACCGCCCTCGTGACGCTCCAAACATTCAGCCAACGTTTGCAATGCAATACTTGATGCTTGCTCACCTCCGCGCATGCCTCCACATCCATCGGCAACGGCGTAAACGATCGTGTCGTCGGAGATTCGCACTATTCCGATCGCGTCTTCGTTGGGTGTTTCCTTGGATGGGCTACGCCGCGAAAAGGCGCAGGATTCCCAACCGACATCTGCGTGGAGCACGACGTCGCTCATTTCCTGTCTGAGCAATAATTGTGTTTGGGAAATTGTGGACATAATCAAAGGTTCGGCGAATTGCTGAATAAAGCAACCGATCTTTTGGGGAAACCCAAGGAAATCAGTTTTTCAAAAGCCATGAACTATCCGTCATTTCTCTAGGCTCCACGCCTCAGCACCACCCGGAAGAAGTAGCATTTGCACCAAAAGTTTAGCGAAAAGACAAGCTTTAACGACCGAGGCAGGTTGTTTGCTATCGTTTTTGGACAAGTTCCCAACGCCTCCACACCCCCCAAGCAGTCAAACTACCTGAGCGTGGGGGTTTGGGTAAAGTTTGCCGAATAGTTCGGTTCTGCTAACAGTTTCGGCTTGAACAGTCCGATGGACCGATGTGGATGCGCCGTAAATGGCTGCACAGTATCGAGGCTATTTGAGAACGACTGGAACATTCGAGCATGAACACAAAGCTCAACGACACCCACATCGCTTGGTTGAATCGACGCCAATGGCTCAGCGCGAGTATCGCTACAGCTACGATCTTCATGGGCTCGCGGGCTACAATGGCTTTTGCACCTGCGCCTCTTGTTGCAGGCAACGAGAGTGGTCTATTTCGAGTTCGCGTGGTCTTGGAAGTAAACGGTGAGATCCGTTTGAAGAGCCAAACTAGCGATGGTACAGGCAAGAACGGCAAAACCATCGCAGCCAAAACGGCCCCTCTCAAAGCTACGTCCACGATCGACTTCGATGAGCATTTCGAAACAACCACTGACCTGATCGGTTGCAAAGCGTACCAGTACTTTCACGAGGCAGGCTCCGAGATCCAAATCGATCGGCACGTGACCAAGACGACCCTGCGCGAGCAGTGCAAGGATATCTTGAGGCTTGGTTGCGAACAAGGTTTCATGACCACTTGCCCGGACAATCCCCTGTTTGCCGCAGAACGGGACCTGATTGAAGGGCCAATCAATACGATGTTTCTAGACCAACTGCTGACCGAAAACGAAGTCCATATCTCCGACAAGTGGTCGATTGATAACGAAGTGATTTGTCGCTTGCTGAACATGGACAAAGTGCATGATGGGAAATGGACCATGTGCTTGGTCGATGCAAGCGACGAGAAAGCACAGCTGCAATTCGAAGGGGTGATTTCGGCATCGGTTCGCCAAGTTCCAACGAGCATCAAGGTCGAAGGAAAAGCAGAGCTGGACCGCCAAGGTGGCTATATCTCTTGGTTCGCCGCCAACATCGAAGAGACACGCGAGATCGGCGATGCGGAACCAGGCTTCAAAATCATCGCTCAAGTCAAAATTCTACGATCGAAGATCGATGAGATGACAACCGGTCTGTCTTTGCAAAAGATCGCTGCCAAGGTATCCAATCGCGATCTTGCGAGCATGCTGCAGTTCCAGTCAGACCTAGGCTACTACCGTTTTATCGCAAGCAACAAATGGTCAACCTACCGCGACAACGGTGAAGAGTCGACGTTGCGCTATGTTGTAGGCAATCGCATTGCCGCTCAATGCAACATCACCAACATGATCAACTACGAACCGGGCAGGCAATTGAGCCTCGATGGATTCAAAGCGGACGTCAAAAATGCTCTCGGAAACGCCCTGTCGGAAATCGTGGAGGGTGCTGAGCGACTATCGAGCAACAAGCTTCGTATTCTGAGAGTCATGTCGCGCGGTGGAGTCCAAGGTGTTGATATTCAATGGATCCACTACCACATTTCCAATGATAATGGTCGTCGCGTAGTTCTGACGTTTACGCTAAACGAGGCGAATGTGGAGCTGTTTGCCGCGGAAGACGCGCAGATCGCCGACTCGTTCGAGCTGATCGACTGGCCGACCAAGCTGGACGAAAAGGCGATCGATGCGGCAGACAAAGCAGCCGATAACTCGACGAACAGCACCAACGGTGCCACCAAGCCCATCATTTCGCAACCTGGCAAAAAAGGGGCGGAAACTCCAGCCGTCTCCAGTCGTCCGAAAATCGCTCGCTAAATGGTAACGCTTCGACAGCTGACCTTTGGCAGTTACGGACACACGTTGAATCGCCGTCAGGCAATCTCACCCGACGGCGACTGGGCTATCTACGATACACGCAACGATGATACGCATATCGCGCGGACCGATCGCATCGAAATGGTCCACATCGATACGGGCAACATCCGTCTCGTATATCAAACACCTCTCCAATCCGAATTTGGTCCAGGTGTCGGCGCAGCGGCGTTCCATCCCTGCGAACATAAAGTCATTTTCATTCATGGCTTATCCAACTGCTCGCCGGATCATCCGTACTCAGCGGCACGTCGATTTGGTGCAATCGTGGATTGCGATATCCCCGGCCGATTGATTCACGCAGAGTCCCGAAGATCGTGTGCAAATCCAAACGAAGCATTTTCGGATTCGGTTTCTCGCGGTGGAACGCACGCGCATAGCTGGAACCAACGAGGTTGGATAAGCTGCACCTACAACGATGCGCATTCGGAACAACTGGCAAAGCTCAACCCGCAGCATCGGGACGCGCGTACCATCGGTTGTATGATGCCAAGCGTCCGACCCACCGCAGATCTTTCCGCCAATGATAGCGAAAACTTTGCAGGTGCATTCGACTTTTTCATCGCTGCAAATGTTGTTCAGCATGCTCAATCGGGGACGGATCAAATCGAGTCCGCCGTGGAGGAATGCTGGTTAGGAAGCAAGCCCGCGATTGCGTTTCAAGGAGCGATCCGAGACCAACTCGGAAATCTACACCAGGAGATATTCGTAAGCGATATCGCGTTGACCGATGGTGCATCCCCTTGTTTTTCACAGCGACGAATCACATATACGCTCGATCGGAAATTCCCTGGACTGCAGGGACCCCGATGTTGGCTTGCCGCTTCCCCCGATGGACAATTCATCTACTTCCTCGCTCGCGACGAACGTGGCACGATTCAGCTATTTCGAGTCGACTCGAATGGTTCGGCCGAAATCGAACAAATCACAGATCTGGCTTGCTCTATCGAAGGCCAAATCACGCTCGACCCCATGGGGCAGCGATGCTCGTTTCTATGCGATCAAAAGATTACCATCGTCGACATTCCGTCTGGACAAGTGGTATTCCAATCGGAAAGAAGCACGTGCGCCCTTTCTGGTGCAGTGCACTTTGCTTCCCATGGACGATTGCTGTGCAATGGCAATGTGGATTGCAACTCGGATTCCTATTTGCAAATCCTGTGTTGCCAATGCCCTCTTTAAATGCGTGGTGATCCACTTCGCATAAATCGAACTGCATTGCTACAAAGTGTGGCTTTGCTTTGACAAGAAACACAAACGCCTCTGAATGGCATGAACGTGCATTGTCAACTCATTTGAGCTACGTACGTCCACACTCCGCTACCGAGGTAACGTGATTCAGCGATTGCTGTCCGAAAGGACCGCTCGCAACGCTTCGCCTGTATACGAACGAAGCTTTTTAGTGGCAGAACTCGACTCAGCGACTTTCGCTGCGGCTGGGGATTTCTTGCGCCCCGAGGCTGGTTTAGCTTGAGTGACATAGGGAACATCACTGGCGTATCGAACGAGCGCGAGTGGTGGGCCTGCAAAGACAACCTCGCCTCCGTTCTTACCCGCCTCGGGCCCCATATCGATCACCCAGTCCGCACATTTGATCACGTCGAGATTGTGTTCAATGACCACTACCGTATTGCC
>CAIXME010000816.1 GCA_903920425.1 uncultured Pirellula sp.
CGTAGTAGCGGAAGATGTGAATCTTCCGTTGGTCATTCGTAGCGGAAGATGTGAATCTTCCGGTGCGGAGCCTTGAACCCCTGCAATCCAAAAATCAAAGGCAAGCAATTGCCGCTAGCGATTCACCGGAACTTTCACAAGTTCCGCTACCTCATAGCCATCATCTCGATCACACATGTGACATCTTCCCTAGCTCGGCCAGAACTTGCTTGGCTTTGCCCGAGTCGATCGCTTGCTCTGCTCTCGCAACTCCGTCAATTAAGGAATGCGTTATGCCACTAATCCATAGTGCAGCGGCCGTGTTGGCAAGTACGATGTTGCGGCAAGGTCCTTTCTGACCATCGAGCACCTGCATGATGACTTCAGCGCTTTCTATCGGGTTTTCGACTTTCAGCGATGAGACGTCGATGCCTTGCAAGCCAAAGGACGAAGGGGACCAAGTGGTGCGTGTAAGCATCCCGTGCTGGATCAGGAATACGTTGGTGTCCGCCGAAAGCGAAACCTCGTCCATTCCGTCGTCGCCTCGAACGACAATGGCCGCTTCGATGGGGAGTTGCATGAGGGTTGCGGCGATTTTGGTTTGGAGTTCTTCGTTGCCCACCCCAATCACTTGATAGGCCGCTCCTGCGGGATTGCAAAGTGGCCCGAGATAGTTAAACAAAGTTGGGACGGAGAGAGAGCGGCGTACAGCAGCAACGTGTTGCATTGCGGGATGCAGAAGCGGTGCGAAACAAAAGCAGACTCCGAGGTCGTTGAGGCACCGTTCTACTGTTTCGCGGCTCGCATCAATTTTGACTCCCAGTTGGCCCAGGACGTCAGCGGAACCGGTCGCGCTGGTGATCTTGCGGTTGCCGTGTTTGGCTACTTTGGCCCCTGCTGCCGCTGCGACGATGGCGGTCGCGGTAGAAATATTGAATGTCTTGGCTCCGTCGCCGCCAGTGCCGCAGGTGTCGAGTAGTCCGGTTTGCTGCGTTCGAATCGGCGTCATCATCATACGCATGGCTCGGGCAGCTCCAACCAGCTCAGATACCGATTCTCCTTTCTCTCGCAAAGCCAGCAGCAAAGTACCAATTTCCGCCTCGGAAAGGCGTCCGGCGAGCATCCAGACGATGGCCTGTTGCATCTGGTCGGATGTAAGATCTGTGCCACTTTGAACGATAGTTAGGAATTCTTCGAGCATGTTTGAGCTAGTAAGGTCTTCGCGCGACTAGTAAACGGAGGGTAAGTGACTTAAAACTAATGATATCGGATTTTTACGAGTTGACTCATTTGAGAAGTATTTGTCTAGCATGGCACGAAAAGTCATTATTGATTGTGACCCGGGAATTGATGATGCGGTTGCATTGATCATGGCCTTGTTCGATCCGAGGATTGAGGTGGTCGCGGTGACTTCTTGTTCCGGAACGGTGGAATCGGAGCGAAGCACCCAGAACATTCTTGGGATTCTGGAGAAATTGGATCCCCCACGCCATCCGCGAGTTGGGTCAGGTACCGACCCGGAGGACGCTCCGGTATCGGACAGTCGCTTTTTGAATGGCGAAGATGGACTTGGGAATATTGGCCTTACGCCGGTGAACCGAACTCACATCATGCCGAGTGAGAAACTGATTGCCGACAGACTTCGGGCGGAACCGGGCGACATTACGATATTGTGTCTCGGTCCGTTAACAGGCATCGCCCGCGCTTTTCAGCGCGACCCGAGTATCATCGAAGCGGTCGACAAGATCATTATGGTCGGTGGGGCGACGCAATGCGTTGGCGACGTAACGGCTGCAGCCGAGTTTAACATGCACTTTGATCCGTCGAGCGCTTCGTCTGTATTTCGTTCTGCGACGACCAAAGCGTTGATCCCACTTGAGGTCACCAATCGCGTTTCCTTTGACATGAATCTGCTCAATGAGCTTCCACCAAAGCATACGCGTGCCGGTGCACTGCTACACGGGATGTTACCGCATTTGTTTCGAACCTACCGCCAGCATCGAGCGCAAGAGTCGATTGCGATGCAAGCGGTTTTGGGTGTCGTCTACTTGGTTGAGCCACAGCTGTTTGATTCCGAGCAATACTCGGTAGATATCGAGGAGCTGGGGGAACTGACACGCGGGGCGACAATCGTCGACCGGCGGCCGTTTGCTACAGCGCGTCGCGATTTGGAAATTGTAAATAGCGTGGACATCGACGCCGTTCGTGATTGCGTGGTCAACGGGCTGAAGTTTGCCGGTCAATGCACCGAAGGGCTACAATGAAGTGACGCGATCTCGAATTGGTCCACTGGCACTGGAATCACCGTTGGGTGGGCGTGGCACTAATCTATTTCGTGCCGTGCACATGCAACAACGCGCACAAGTTGCGGTACGCGTGTTTTCCGTTCCCATGGGGATGACCCCCGAGGCCAAACAAGAGTTTGCCGAACAGCTAGAAAGCCTCAAGGCTTTGCGGCACCCGGGTATCGTTCGATGCTATGGCGGTGGATTCGATGCAAAGGACGCCTATCTCGTCTACGAGTTTATTCATGGTTCCTCCTTGGATGCTGTTTTGCAGCGAAAAGAGCGATTGCCATGGGAGTCCGTTTTGCAATTCGGTATTCAGATCTGCGAAGCGCTGCAGACTGCCCACGAAGCAGGTTGGATCCACGGTCGTATTCGCCTGGACAAGCTAATCATCAATCAAGATGAAACACAAATAAAGCTGTCGGACTATCGCAGAGGCCCCGGGGCAGCGGCACCGTTGACCACACAGCAGATGGCATACAGTGCCCCTGAGTGTTTTTCGGACAAGCTCAAACTTGAGCCAGCCTTGGACCTCTATAGTGTCGGTGCAGTTTTGTACCATGCGATGACCGGTCAGTCACCGTTTCAAGGTACCGATCGTGCGCTACTTCTAAACGAGATTCAGACACGAATCGTTCCGCCCGTAGCTACCCTTGTTTTTGACTGCCCGGTGTGGCTGAGTGCGATCGTCGAACAGTTGCTGAACAAGGATCCCATGAAGCGGCCTTATTCGGCAGCCGCCACGGCCATGGCTCTACGTGAAGCGCACAAGCGAGCCAGTGAAGGTATCGGTGTTGCACAGCATGCTGTTTCCGGGTTTAGTCCACTGCAAATGAACGCATCACGCGATGAAGCGGAAAAGGTGCTTGGTCGCAAGACAAAGAAATCGAAGCGTCGAAACCGCGATGACGAGGAACATGTTGATGCGCCGGGGCTCATGGAACGCCCTTTCGTGTTGCTCGGGATTCTGGCGGTTGCTATCGCACTTATTGCATTTCTGGTGTGGCCCGCCAATGAACGAACACTTCGCATGCGTGCCGAAGCATTGATCGCTAAAAAGGATCTTGGGTCACTCAACGACGCCAGAGACAAGTATCTATACGATATCGTTGAGCGTTTCCCTGATGGCGCCAATGCCCTTTGGGCTCAAGAGCAACTGGACTTGATCGAAATGGAAAACGCCGAAGCCAAGCTTCAAAGCAATTTGAGATTTGGACGGGAGCCTTCAACAGAAGGAGAACGCAAGTTCGCAGAG
>CAIXME010000817.1 GCA_903920425.1 uncultured Pirellula sp.
ATAAACCGGAATTGCATCGCAGCGAACCGGAAAGATCCAAGTATTAATGATCTCATTCTTCTGTCCTCGAATGTAAACCATACGGAGCGTCGCGATGGGAATCGCTGTTCGCTTTGGTCCCGCGACTCGCAATTGCCACGATTGTGCATGCAGAGCAAACTTGGCATTGATCGAATCGCGATTCGCCCACTCACTTGGTAAATCGATCTCAACTGCTCGCGACTTCCTCATACGATCACGAGTGTTTTGGCGCAGTGTCTGGAACGGGAATGGGTCGCTACCAATTTTCGCCCATCGATGATCCACGTCCAATGGGCGCTGAGACATAAGCTGCTGATATCCGAGATCCAATCGAAAATCAAAATACATTTGTCATCCATCCGTGAAATGTGCGCTACCTAGTTTGGACGCCCGTGTAGGTTGTTGCTAAAGCCGAGAACGGCATCGCAACTCTCCTCGTGACGGTGTTTCTTATCGACAAGCTTGCGCCAGCATTTGGCAATTGGGTAAAGAGTAGGGCTCTTTGACGGATGATTGCAGACAATTGCAGTAGCATTTTTTGGCAGAGCTTTGCCGCAATCGAAACACTATCAAGTCAATTGGTAGGATGGCTTCCATGCACTGCCATCCTGGTTGTCTTTGTGACCGTCTCATGAGCAAAGAAAGGAAGCAACGAAAGCAGCTTTCTCTAACGCATCTACGTTCCCTCTATGTCCCACTCCTAAAATCTGCGTAGATGGTTGATGATTTGATATACCTCTGAGGTCATGCTCTTCACCCTAACTCAAAACCGTTACGATCGATAACGGTTCGCATCTGACTATGCAAAGGTCTGCAACACGATTGCCAGCATTCACTCACATCCGATGAGTTTGCTGATTAGAGGGCATATCCTCCCATGCCTATTTCGCAACTCGCTCTGCTTCAAGGCATATCGTGTCTTCTTTCTCCTTTCAATCCTCTGCATACGCGATCATTAGCTACTCATGGATGTTGACCAAGAATTGCTAACAGAGTTCGTCACTGAAAGTCTTCAAGGGCTTCAGTCTATCGAACAAGATTTGCTGACACTGGAAACAGATGGCGGATCCGATCGAGACTTGGTCAATCGAGTCTTTCGAGCGGTTCACTCTATCAAGGGGACAGGTTCCTATATGGGACTTGAAAACTTGGTTCGATTGAGCCACCTCGCTGAGACGGTACTGGATCAGATCCGCTCCGGACAGCGCGACGCAACCGCAGATGTTACCGATGCCATTTTGGCTGCGGTGGACACATTGATGGAGATGCTCAACAGCTCTGACCTCGGCAACGACCAACCACGCGGGGAAGCGTACGACAAACTCCAACTAGTGCTGAACGGGGACGCGAACGGAGCTCCTCCATCGCCGTCAACGCAATCCGTCGCCGCAACCAAAGAGCCAAGCTCTGGAAAGAAACTGCACTACTCGCAATTCATTGCTGCGGATGACCTCGAACTGGTCGCAGACTTTATCAATGAAGGGCTGCAAGGGCTCCACGACGTTGAGCAGGATCTTCTCTCTTTAGAGTCCGATGGTGGAACCGATCGTGAACTGGTAAATCGCATCTTTCGTGCAGTTCACACGATCAAAGGGAATGGATCGCACCTAAAGCTTGAAAACCTCATTCGCGTTAGCCATCTCGCGGAAACCCTACTAGACCGCGTTCGAACGGGTGAACAAGAAGTCAACGCCACCGTTACCGATGCTGTTCTTGCAGCAATCGATCTGCTGACAGCCATGCTCCAAAGTCCTTGCTTGGGTGCGGGGATGGAGTCCGAGGACGTTCAAGCAAAATTGAACGCGGCGTTAAAGGCGGACTCTGGCGCATCGTCATCGGTAACGCACGCTAGCGACTTCGATCCAGCTACGATCAAAATGGTTACCGATGCATGGAATGGGAAATTCTTTGTCTATGCGATACGAGCAACGCTGGAACAACTACACGCTGCCATTGACATCAAAGAGGGAGTGGTCGCAGGTCTAACCAGTGTCGGTAGACTGCTGCATGCTTCGATTCCGGTTGATCAAATTGATAAAACCCTCAGTGGACCGTGCACGCTCTACTTCGAAACCGTTTTGGATACGTCCATTCTGTCCGAGCATCTGCAACTGAAATCCGAGCAGCTTGTATTGCTCAGCCTATCCAAGAACGGATCGGCTGGCCAATCAGCACTTCCGACAACGACAAAAAGCGTCGCTCAGCCTGCGACGCAGAGCCCAGCATCTTCGACCTCAGCGCCAAAACAATCACCAGCCCCCGCTGCAAATACACCGGTCGAAAAAAGCGGGAGCCAGCCTGCGACCAAGCCCAAAGAGTTAAAGCCGCCCCCAGCAAAATCTGATGTCGACGACAAAAAGGGGGATGCCGCGAGTAAGCAAGCTCCGGATCAAACCATGCGAGTCCCCGTCCACATCCTGCATGACCTGCTCGACTGGACCGGTACCATGGTCATGGCTCGCAACCAATTGATGAATGAATTCAACTTTGCTGGCAATAGTGCTTTCCGGACCCTTTCGCAAGCGATCACGGGAGTGCACGAGACGGTAATCGAAACCAGAATGCAAACAACCGGCTCGCTCTTCGAGCGGTATCGCCGGGTGGTTCGAGATCTTGCGCGTCAATTAGGTAAAGAGGTCTCGTTGCATATCGAAGGTGGAGATCTGGAACTAGACCGAACCATCCTGGAGAGCTTTGCTGACCCTCTCACGCACTTGATTCGCAACTGCATGGACCACGCGTTGGAGACACCTGCAGAACGCGAGGCGACCGGAAAAAACCGCCAAGGCAATGTCTTCCTACGATCTTATGTTCAAAGCGGGGAAATCATCCTCGAAGTCGAAGACGACGGACGCGG
>CAIXME010000818.1 GCA_903920425.1 uncultured Pirellula sp.
GCTACTCGACGACGATGACGAACTGCTGCTGAGGCTTATGGATGAACTGCTTGGCGATCCGCTGTTCGAAGAAGGTGAAGACGAGCTGCTCGAGCTTGGCGAGCTACTGCTGGAGGAGCTCGGCGACGACGAACTGCTCGACGAAGAGCTAATCGATGAGTCGCTCGAAAGACTGATCGACGGGCTGCTGCTCGATAAAGATGAGTCAGAACTGCTACTGGACGATGAGCTAATACTCGATGACGACGAGCTACTAGACGAGCTTGAGCTACTGCTGGAGCTTGAACTAGAGCTCGAATCGCCGGAGCTGCTTGAACTTGAACTGCTCCCGTCGCAGCATCGGCAACCGATCGTCAGATATGCCGTCGTGTCCTCGTGGAAGTGGCAAACGATTTGTTGGCTCGGCAGAAGTGCATAGTCACAGACGTTATAGACCGATACGACGGCACCCGCGGCGATCCATGCTCCACCGACAAAACGCAGTTCACGAGCCGAACCCCAGGACTTGCTTTTGATCCGTCGGCCTGGTTTGCAGAGAAGAGTCTGCTTGGGCGGATCAAGTAACCACGAGTCGCGTCCGTCGAACGTCACACCTAGGTACTGTGGCTCGTCGGGGTCGATTGGCCCACGAATACCCTGAGTGCCGTGATGACGCACCACGACGCGAACCGTTGCGCCACCGGGGCTCTGGACGGGTTCGAGTAGTCCCACGTCGTCGACAGTAAAGAGTTCACAATTGGCCGATCCGGTTTGCAGACCTCGCCTAGCTGGAATTCCGCTGGCAGGAATCCGGGCGAGATAATGTGTGCGATGATGATTCGACAAGCGAACAACCGCCCAACGAAGTCCCATTCCTGGTTCCCGCCAGAGAATCTGTGCTGCGCCGTCGGGTTTGGACTTGAGAGCGTTTGTGTTGCTCGCTTCGATGTCCACATATTGGTGCCAGTCTTCATCAACATTGATTCTCGCAGGGCAAACGCCGCTGACCCATGCACGTCCCATTCGACCAGCGCGCATCGGATCGAGCAGAATAACGAATTGCCCAGCATGGTTTTCGGTCGGCAGAACAACATTGATAGCAACCTGGTTCTTGAACTCACGGTCATTCACCGCGGGCAGGATGATGGGAGAGTCGATTCCCAAGACCGCGAATCGATCGAGGTCTCGGCCGCTTTGGTTACGGACCTTAATGATGTCGCCCTGGCGCAATAATGAATCTGATTCGCCTCGTTGGTCATGCTGGGATTCGGCATTGCTGCGAGCCGCATCGACCATGGCATTCCAGGTCGATGCCGGAATCTCCAGTGGCCGTCCCGCTTGTGCTTTCTTGAACTTGTCTCCACTCATTGCGTTGCCTCACCCTGCCAATCCAAGGAGAGAGAAGTCGCCGTAAGGGTAAACCTGTTCGACGTAAGCAGAAATCGGCTTCTTGATCAACGTGTGGGAACCTTGATCTTCATCATCTGTAAATCTCACCCAGAGATAGTGCCAACCTTCCTTGGCGATTCCGTTGATGGCACCAAGACTAAGACCCGCAACGTTCGGGCTGGCAGCGAATCGAAAGGTGATTTCCCAATCGTCCTTGCCACGCTTCGAACCACTCGCACCCAGGAACAGCAATTCACCTTTGGCAAAACCCTTGAACAGCCCGTCGTTTACTTTGCCTGTAAGATTAAAGAGCTTTAACTTGTACGCTTCGGTGACAAGCAGATCATCGATGTAGTGGGTCTCAGTGAAGTTGTAAACCGGAACCGTGATATCCGTTCCCGCAACTTGGTCATCGTTTACTCCGATCGCGCCGCCGAAATTGGGAGCGATCTCACCAGGGGCAGCGTAGATGCCAACGGTTCCACGGCTTTGCGAAATGTGCTGCGTTCCGCCTCCGGTGTCGAAAGTAAATTGTGCTTCTTGCTTTGAGTATTGAGCGGTGCCTTCCCAGATTTCTCCGCCAAGTGGCTCGAATGTGACGCCGGTACGTCTGAGCCCGAGATAATCTCGAGGTGAATAGGCCAAGAGTAACGAGCGAACGATGCCGTCATCGTCGGTTCCTTGGATGACGAAACGAAGTTCGGCCGAAGGCTGATCTCCTTCGGTCCCTTCTCGGCTTCGATAGGTTTCGTCAATAGTGATTGGCATTGCGTCGGCTTACTCCGTAAATACGAGTCGGCCACGCTTGGCTTGTTCAGTTAGGACCTTTGTGTTCATCGCAACTTGCTCAGTTGCCTGGGCTGTCCGCTGCGAAAGGCTATCGGCACCGAGGCCGGCTAGACCAATCGCGTTGAAACCACCTTTGCTTTCGATCTTGCGTTGTTGATCGCCAAGAGCAGTTCGACTGGCAGCCAATGACGACGCAATATCAGGCAAGGACATTTTGGGCTTCTTGCCATCGACGTTATCCTTGGCTGGGTCTGCGGGAGCCTGGGCTTCAGCGATGGCCGCTTGCCATTCGCCTTTCGCTTGATCGACTTGTTGTTGACTTGTAGCCATGTCTTGATTGAATTGCTGCTCGCGCTGTTGTTGTTCAGTCGCTTGCATCTGGTCGAGTGCGGTTTGAGATCCGGTTCGATCGCTTTCGATCTTGGATTGTCGCTGTTGGCGTTCTTGGTCTCGTTTACCGATCGCTTCCAGCATCGACGTTTCGCTCGCGGCGTTCTTGGCGTTCGTTTCCGCATCGATCTTCTTGACTTCAGCTTGGACGTTGATGTCTTCATCGAAGAGGGATTTCAACTGAGTCCACGCTTTGCGGATGAATCCAACGGTCGTATTCCAAGTTTGCGTCAGCATGTTCACAAACAGTGACCACGAATCTGCCAAGAATCCAACGGTCTCCACCCAGCCCGATTCAAGACCAGCGGTTGCATCCGTTAGCAACTTCGCCGCACCAAATGTTGCGTTACTTGCGATGTCGAGAAACGATTTCTTGAATCCAAGCCACAGACCGGTCAGATAATTGACTCCGCGTTGCCATTCCGTCTTTAGCATTAGCCACAGAATTCGGCCAGCGAGTGCAATGTTGCCAGACGCAAGAGCAGCGCCGATCGCATTCCAAGATTTGAGAGCGTCGTCCTTGAGAACTGCGAATCTATCCGCCAACCATGCAAGTGCTTGGGAGCCAACATCCGATGCATAGACCAAATAGGTCCCAAGAGCGACAGCCGCAACAATGAGCAGTCCCATCGGCGAGAGAATCGCACCTAGTAAGCTGGCGACTACTGTGATCGCTCCCGTGAATACGCCGAAGACTGCTGTGACTCCGCCTATTGCAAGTCCTGCGGCGCTAAACAATGTTCCGATCGCGAAGATCGCGGCTCCAGCCAGCATCACTCCGACCGTTACCTTTGCAACGAGCTTCACGATCTCACGGTTCTTCTCGATCCATTTGATGATCCCTGATAGTGACTTAGATGCCGAATCCGACATCGCCTTCAATGGACCGCTGAGAGCTTCACCGATGGCGATCGCAATGCCCTCGACGCTACTCCTCAGAATTCGGAATGCACCGCCAATCCCAGAGTCCATTTCCTTGGCGGTCTTGGATGCGATTCCATTGACGTTGAGAAGCTCTTTGTAGAGGGCTCGCGTATCGACGACAGATTTACCGATGGCGCTCGCTGAGGTAATCCCCAGCAATCCAAAGACTTCGTTGAACTTCGCCATCCGCTCGCCCGTGGGAAGCTTTTTGGTGGCTTCGGCAACGTCACCGAGAACGTCGACCAGTGGTCGCGTATTGCCTGCAGCATCCGTGGTTGCAACTCCGAAGACCTTGGAAAACTTCTCTGCCTCGGATGCACTGAGCGTGAGCAAACGCCGAAGTGCAGTA
>CAIXME010000819.1 GCA_903920425.1 uncultured Pirellula sp.
AGGTTCGCTCGGTTCTCGGCAACCTTGGCCTTCATGACTTGTTCGGAAGCGATCGCCTCAGAGCGACGCTGTTCCGCTTGAGCTCGAGCCATCCGTACGTCTGCCTCTGCTTGGTCGGCACGAAGTCGTGCGCCGATGTTTTGTCCAACTTCGATATGTGCAATGTCGATGGACACAATGGTAAACGCAGTCTGATTATCGAGTCCACGCTTGAGAACCGTGCGGGAGATCAAATTAGGATTCTCGAGAACCACGAGATGCGTTTCGGAGGAGCCGATGGAGCTAATGATGCTTTCGCCCACCCGTGCGATCACGGTTTCCTCGGTAGCGCCACCGATCAGTTGTTCCAGGTTAGTCCGTACTGTAACGCGAGCCTTGACTCGCAACTCAATACCATTCTTTGCAATCGCCGAGAGGAATCCATTGCCACTATGCTTTGGGTCTGGACAATCGATAACGCGTGGGTGTACTGAGGTTCGAACTGCGTCCAAAACGTCCCGTCCAGCTAGGTCAATCGCAGCAGCGCGGTCAAAATCCAAATCGATCCCAGCGCGATGTGCGGCAATGATCGCATTGATCACATTCATCACGTTACCTTCAGCCAAATAGTGTGCTTCCAGTCGCTGAGTGCTAATACCATTTCGGCGATCGATATCGAGGCCTGCTTGTGCGGCCATGATCTTGGCATTCACAATGACTTGCGATCGTACTTGCCTAAAGTACATACCGATGAGGCTGTACATGGTGACATCCGCACCGCTCGTTTTCGCCTGAAGCCACAAACTGCCAAAGCTCCAGAATACGACAACGCAAACAAAACCACCGATGAGTGCTGCGATCAGTAAACCCGCGGTGAGCAACGTTTGGAAGTCAAAGTTGCCGACATTTCGCTGAGCCAAAAGTAGATACATAGTGGACATTTTCAAGTTGAGTGCAGGCACAATGAAAAGGAATCGAACAGCCATTGTTGACTAAAAGGGGGCGGAATAGCAACAGGGCTCAGCCAGTTTTCTGAATCCAGCCGCATCCCAGGGCGCGGCTCCCCTTGAAAACGGCAGCCAATTGGCCAGGTGAAACCCCAAAGCAGGGCTCAAGGAACTCGACTTCGAAATCGCTTGGAGTATTTCTTGTAACCCGTGCTTTTTGCGGCGCGGAGTTGTACCGAATTTGGACTTCTAGTTCAGCACTTTCACCAACGGCAAAATCGACCAGCCAATTCGATTGGTTAGCGACTAAACGAGATCGGCCCAGTTCGGAGTGAGGACCGATCGTCACTTTGGCGGTTTCTGGGTTGATGTCGGTTACGAAGTAGGGAGAGCCCATGGCAACGCGAATTCCTTTTCTTTGCCCGATCGTGAATCCTTCGATTCCCGAGTGCTTTCCCACAACGCGACCGTCGGATGTTACGATTTCCCCGGCGGTTGATGTGGGTTTTTTATCTCGAACAAACTGCGCGTGCTCGCCCGACGTGACGAAGCAAATTTCCTGGCTATCTTTCTTGTCTGCAACTCGAAGCCCGATTTCGGTTGCAATCTGTCGAATCTCCGTTTTGTGGTATCCCCCGACCGGCAGCAGCATCCTCGGCAATAGGGAGCGATGAATACCTGTCAGAACGTATGCTTGGTCCTTGTCGTCGTCCAAGCCACGATGCAATTCGAATGGGGAATCCGATTCGCCCGATTCCATCATGCGGGCGTAATGTCCCGTTGCGACATACTTGGCCCCAACTGCATCGGCATAGTCGAATAGTCGGCCGAATTTCAACCAGTTGTTGCATTGGACGCACGGGTTGGGAGTGCGGCCTTGATGGTATTCGTCGACAAAGTAGTCGATGATTCGCTTGAAATCGGCTTCGAGATCGAGGGCATAGAAAGGGATGTTGAATTGGTCCGCTACCCGTCGAGCATCAGCTGCATCGCTAGCGCTGCAGCAACCTTGTTTGTGGTCCAAACGCCCTTGCAAAATAGGCAGCAACGGATTGGGCTTGCCCGAGTCCAATTCGCAAGCTGCCGTCGATTGCTCCCCGTGCCGCATGAAAACGCCGACGACGTCGAATCCCTGTTGGACCAGCAGATGAGCCGCAACGCTGGAATCCACTCCACCGCTCATGGCCAAAACAACACGTTGAGCTGACATAAAACCAGACGACTAAAAACATTCTAGAGAGGGCAAAAGGGGAACGCACGCAACCACTATAGCGGTTTCGCCACGTTCGACTATCGCACGCAGGTCAGTAGACAAAAAACTTACTTACAAGCCGATCGTTTTCCGTAATTCGGCCTGCACTATCACGAACAAAAACATGATCTCGCGACGATGTCGTGGCCAGTCAATTCGTCCGACCAACCAATTATCAGGTCAGTCCAAAAATCAGTGACCGACCCGTCCTAAAAACACCGCCATCACGGTCTTGATCATCAGTGAAACATCACCCGAGATCGTGCGTTTGTCTGCGTAATGCAAATCCATTCGCATCCAGTCGTCAAAGGAGACTTTACGGCTTTTGGAGATTTGCCAAATGCACGTCAAACCAGGCTTTGTGTCCAATCGCCTGCGTTGCCAAACTTTGCATTTGATATCCTCGTTGCACGGCAATGGTCTCGGCCCGACAATGGCCATGTGTCCCATCAAGACGTTCCAAAGTTGGGGAAGTTCGTCCATTCCGGTTTTGCGTAGGAAGTTGCCGATTCGCGTGACGCGTGGATCATTCTTGATTTTGAATGCAGGACCATCGCGCTCATTGAGTTCCTGAAGTTTGGCTTTGAGCTCTTCGGCGTCGACGACCATGGTCCGCAGTTTGTACATCGGAAACGGATCGCCGTACTGGCCCGATCGCATTTGGCGAAAAAAGATCGGCCCACGCGAGGTCAGCTTGATAATAAGCCCGGCCACCACAATGATTGGCAATGCAAATGTCAGCCCAACAATGGCGCCGCAAATATCGATGGCGCGTTTCCACGTTGGATATTTGGGGCAAAAATGCCTGCTAGGAACCGTGCTGATTTTCGAAAGCCTGTTCAAATGGCTCCTGCGAACTTGCGATTCGCTGTCAGCTCGGACCATCTTTGTGACGGATTGGGTAGCGACGTTCGTCGAGGATGTACCGATAACGACAGAAACGGATTCCGATCTCGAATCATGGGTGCTCGATGGATGCTCCTCGGAATCGCCATCGATGTTTCGAACATCCGAATCGTTCCTGGAATTCTCGTCCTTGCCGTTGTAAGAGAACACATCGGCTTCAATCGAAATTCCATGTTGGCTAGCTGTTTCGATTAACCAGCCCAAAACATGCTTGGCCCCCGGCAGTTCCGTCATCGGGAGCAATACGCCCAACCCACCTTTGAGCAATAAGCCCTTTTCGTCGGTGAGACGCAATCGCTTGTGAAGTAATTTGGCCAGGAGACGCGTTTGCTTCAAGCTACTGAATTCAGCAGTCTTGTTGATTTGAACGACGATCAACGAAAAGTAATGACCATGTCGGTCGCAGCGCATTCGTTCCTTCACGATCGCCAACTCCATCTGGCGAGGAGAAAGCAGTAAAGGACTAGGACTCGTAATCCTCTTTCTACGATCTTGTCGAAGTCTCGCAGTTGACCTTGGCATCTTTATTCCTGGTGCAAATCTTGTGTCTACTGGTCTCACCGCATCGGCGGCAACCAGCGTGTCTTTTGACGCAAAACCATGCGTCGAGAGGACTCCTCTATCATCGCCAGGACCAATGAATTTACGAGGCTGCAGGCTGAAAAAAACCCGAATAGCAACCTTTTTTTTATAAAGTATTCATGTGGCTGTCCGATGGTTTTTATCGGAGTAATTCAATCGTCGTCACATCCCAACTAGTACTGCGAGAAATGGCGACATAATGCTGGCTGCAGTGTTGATCCGGCCGGCATTGTGACTAGCGGGTTGGTTATGGCGAACGGAAAGTCCCCTGGGCTGTGGGTGACCGAAATTGATGCCGTGTTCTACCGTTCGGCGTCCAAAGTGACTTCGTTTGCTGTCCCGGTCATTTCCGTGCCACCGGTCAATCGGGAACGGACCGCGGCCGCAAAGCTATCGGGCAAACGCATGACCCAAAGTACAACGACCCACAGCGTGCAAATCACTCCAAGCAACGCGATCAATGCAAAGAACCCTTCTTTGATCAGCTTCTCTACCATACCAGCAACGGGCGCGGTCACGGAATCTGCGCGTTCTTGGACCAGCACCCACAAATTGGTCGTCTGCTTCCTTTTTTGAGTGTCGGAGATCCGACGCGTTATGTCGACTCGTTCCATTGCCGCGATCCACCTGCCCGAGAATGACTGTCCGCGCGGATCGGTGGCGACGGGATCTTCGTATTGAAAAGTCCCCTTCTTGAGTTCGTTAAACATTTCGTCGCTAATCTGGAACTTGAGATTGGGCGAAGTTCCGTCTTGGCTAGCGGCGAGCATTCTGCTGAAGGCGGGATGTTCCAGCAGGGTTCCTTCTCTCTTTTCTGGTTCGTCCAGCGTCCCCTCATGGCCGTCAACCAGAACCGCAAAGCGATCTTTTCGCCGCGGTTTGCCTTCGTCGGATCCTCCATTCGCCGGATCCGTCTGCCCATCTTCTGACAGCAGAACAAAGTCTCCGAGGTTGATGGTCAGTACCAATAGCCCTTCCAGCATTTCGGTTTCTTCCAGTATCTTTCCGCTCGAATCCGTGTCACGCTCGAAGGTGATCGGAGTCGAAACGGCAATCTTCCATCGATTGGTGGTCGTGGAAAGGAACGGGGCACTTACGTGGGACGATTTGGTTCGGGTGATCTCACGCCGTTTGGTTGTGTCTGGATGGTCTTGCGCTTGCCCGGAGAAGTAACTTCGGTAGGCAAAATTGACTCCGATTTTTGGAGCGGACGAATCTGAGGAAAACGCAGCGGCGAGCATCGTCCCAAATCGGTCTGTGACAAAGAGGCTATCGAAGTGCGCGGGAGCTTTCGATCCGTTGTGTTGCGAAAGGATTTGGTTCAGTCGCTGCGCGAGATACTGTTCTAATTCGCTGCGTTTTTCGAGTGTTAGGAGTTTTTGCTGGCTTTCGGGGGGTGTTTTGTCTGTCGCAAGCGAGTGTAGGAGGTCGTCACCGGCTTCGTCGATGCATGCACAAAACTTCGATTCGAAAGGCTCGACGCGTGCTTCTTCCTCGATCAATCCAAAGAGGGCCGCCATCTCCAGTTCAAGCTTGCCTGCGGCTGTCCTGGCCACCCAACGGTTCCGCTCGAGAACACCGTCCCGCAAATCATCTGACGATTCGCGTTCCGCTAATGCCAATGCTTTCCAGGAAAAAAGTCCCATAACTGCAATCAACAGAATGGGGCCTACAATTCCTAGCAGCATCAGTGGGCGACGCAAGTTCGCCATCTGACGCTTTTCTATTTCGGCAAGCACCTGCTGCACGTTTGCAAATCGGTCTTCGGGTTTCTTGGCGATGCATTTGTCAATGATGGCCACGAGCCAGCGATCCATTCCGCGAACACGGTGATGCGCCCGTGGGAAGTGGCTTTTGTAAATCGTATCTCGGTACCGCTTCAGCCTTTCAGGTAAGCTAGCTGCGGTGTCCAGTGTCGTAACCGTATCTGGTGTTTTATAAGGTGGGCTGCCGATGATCATGCAGTAGAAAATGGCGCCCAATGCATAGACGTCCCACCGTGCGTCTGGGACTGCATTTAGATCGGCTTGCTCTGGAGCCATGTAAAACAACGTCCCAAGCGAAGGTGTTTGTTCGGTTGAGAGTCGGCTCTGCCCAAAATCCGCCAATCTCGGCAACATGTCTTGATCGAGCAAAACATTGGCTGGCTTGAGATCGCAGTGGAGCACACCTTTACCGTGCGAGTGGTTTAGCCCGCACGCGATATCAAAGAATAGTTCAACTGCTTTCGAAGGGGGCATCGCACCTCGATTGCGGATCAGGTCATCCAAAGAACCGTTTTCCAGGTACTCCATGACGTAGTACGGTGGTTCGGAATCCCATCCCACCTCGAGCACCTGAACAATAAAACGGTTGCCCGCCATGCTCACCAAGTTTTTGACTTCGCGAGTCAAGAGCGACCAATTCACGCCTGAACGATGCAAGTAAAACTTGATCGCCACCGTTCGGCCCGTATTCAAATTGCTTCCTACCCAGACTTGTCCGAATGCACCCTGCCCCAACAATCGATCCAGTCGATAGCCAGGCACTTGTGCCGGTGGAACCGTCGCACGCAAACTCAATTCCTCGGCGCGCATCTGTTCGCCGACAGTCTGGTTCAACGTGCGATCGAATGAATTGGGGTCGGATATGCTGGTCAAGGCTGCTACGTTGCGTGGGAACAGGAGAGGAGAACCGTATCGATGCGGAAGCTCCTAGTTTAAGCCAAAATCCGCAAATCGTCCTCGTGGAATCGCAATTTACAATCGACTTTGCTCAAATCTATGCTAACTCAGTATCGTCATGCTTAGTCAAGTGTAAGCTTGCAAAGGCCGCGCGTTGCAGTCCGCAGAGTACAATGAGCGGTCGTCTTCTTTAGCATCGGATTCGACTTGATCCTCCCGCGATCCTTTTTGCGTTTTGCATCTATGCCAAGCTTTCATTTCCTCTGTTTTCTCGCGTTCCTTGGGCTCTTGGTTCAATGTGCGGGATGGACGCACGCTCAAGAAGACGAGCCTATTGACGAACGATACCGAGCCATCGTCTCGCCGTTTTTACAGAAGCATTGCCAAGAGTGCCATGGTCCGGCTGACGTACAAGCCAATTTTCGAATCGATGAATCGATTCCCAACCGATTCGAGGATGCATCGGTTCGAGCTCGATGGGCCGACGTCGTCGATGTCCTCAATAGCCACGAAATGCCTCCCGAGGAACGCCCCACTCCCGACGCAGAATCCATCGCTCAAGTTGTTGACTGGGTTACTCAGCAAATCGTTCAAGCGGAAATGAAGCTGCGAGAAAACGCCGTTGTTCTACGAAGACTGAATCGTTCCGAATACAAAAACACAATTCGAGACCTAACGGGAGTCGATTTCGATGTTTCCGGTTTTCCGCAAGATCCCTACGCCGGCGGATTTGATAACGTTGGCAGCTCCCTGTCGATGTCCCCCATGCAGATGGAATTGTATCTCGAAGCGGCGAGGCAAATTATAGACGCCGCCATACTCGACCCCGATGGCGACACACAACCCACCGCTGTACGTTGGCGGTTTGAAATCGATTCGGGAAGCTCTGACTCGAATCGTGTGCGGATCGACGGGCAGAACCCAATCGTAAACGGTGGAAACAACCCAGTCGAAAATGGTTTTAAAGTTCTCCACCATGCTTCATGGGATAAGAACCTCAACGTCCGCGATTTCGCATTGAAGCATCCTGGTACCTACATCATTCGATTTCGCGCCGCCGGCGTCATTCCTTCTCGAGATGAGGTGATCCGTTCTGCGACAGCGATCCTCGATCATCGCCTGGAACAGCAAATGCGAGACAATCCCAAGGGGGAAAAATGGCATCGTGAGCAACGCGAACGAGATATCGCTCATTTCAAAACCGATTGGATTTACAACTACGGACCCCCGAGAGTAAAAGTCATTCAAGACCTCGGTGGACAACCCAAGACGATCGCAGAACTGGACGTTCCTGCGCCGGTATCGCAGCCTCAGGTATTCGAGATTCGATCTGACTTTACGACTCAGAGAGCAGGTGTCACACTGGATTACGCATACTCCATTCCTAGCGTGCTAGAAAACTTTTGGATGCAAAACAATGACGCGTTTGCTCGTCCCACGTTGCTTGTGGATTGGATCGAAATCGAGGGGCCGGTTTTCGCCCAATGGCCTCCCAAGAGCCATCAAATGTTGATGCCACAACGACTTACCGCGGAGAACGAAAAGGAACTGGCTGAGAATTGGATCGGACGGTTCGCTCGTAGAGCATTTCGACGGCCTGTTTCCCGGTCTGATGTTGCTCCGTTTCAGCAGCTCTATTCCGAGTCGCGGAAAAAAGGAGCAACGCCGACCGAAGCGTATAAGTCTGCGTTGACCGCGATCTTGGTATCTCCGAGCTTTCTGTTCATGACCGAAACGACGCAGGCTAATGCAGAGTCCGTCCTTAGCCCATCCTCTCCGATTTCTGAGTATGAATTAGCAACTCGTCTAGCCTACTTTCTATGGTCAAGTATGCCTGACTCGGAACTGTTGCAATTGGCGGATCAATCAAAACTGAGGAAATCGGAAACGCTCCGCACTCAAGTCTCACGCATGCTGGCTGATCCAAAAAGCGAAGCCTTCATTCATAACTTTACAGAGCAATGGCTTGGGCTGCGAGAATTGGGTAATAACCCGCCGGCTACGGATCTCTACCCACATTACGATCGCCATTTGGAAACATCCATGCGTGAGGAGTCCCTCGCTCTGTTTCGTACGATTCTCAAAGAGGACCGCAATGTTCTCGATTTTGTCGATGCGGACTATGTGGTTATCAACGAGCGCTTGGCGAGATTCTATGAAATCGATGGGGTCCGTGGTGATGACTTTAGAGTGGTCCCCGTTCGGCCTCAACATCATCGTGGAGGATTGCTAACCCAGGCTGCAATGCTCTGTACGACCTCCAACGGAACGCGAACTTCACCCGTCAAGCGAGGTACGTGGGTCTTGAAGAACGTGTTGGGAACAGATCCCGGTTTACCAGTCGCGAATGCAGGGGATATCGCTCCCAAAGTACCTGGGATCGACAAAGCGACCGTGCGTCAACGGCTCGAGGTTCATAGGCAACTAGCCCAATGCGCTCGCTGCCACAATAAAATCGACCCGCTCGGCTTAGCTCTAGAAAACTACAATGCGTCAGGACAGTATCGCGAACAAGAAGGCTTTGGATACAAAGGCCGTATCGAAGCAAACGACCCACGGATCGATGCAAGCTCGAAGTTGCCAGATGGCACGCTCATTGACGGTCCTGGAGAGCTAAAGAAAGCGTTGCGCGAAAAAGAAGGGTTGTTCCTAAAATGTTTAGCGGAAAAGCTACTCACCTATTCGATCGGTCGCGAATTAACCCTAGCCGATCAACCCGCAGTGCAACTCATTGTGTCGGATGCGAAGAAAAACGATTACCGATTGGAGGCGATGATTCAAGCCATCGTCCAATCCTCTGCTTTTCAGCAATACTAAGCCAAATCAAAACCTAGAAAGGCAAAGCAAAATGTATTCCAAGAAGCTATCGCGAAGGCACTTATTGCGAGGTGCTGGAGTTGCTCTAAGTTTGCCTTTGCTCGACGCCATGGCCCCTGTGGTAACCGCAGCCCCCTCGCAGTTCAAACCATGGAGCAAATCCCTTGTCGCGCCCGTGCCTCGCGCCATTTTTTGCTATGTGCCCAACGGGGTCAATATTCTCGAATGGGTACCGGAAGAACAGGGAACAAACGTTGCGCTGTCCCCGACCTTGAAAACTCTAGAAAGCGTCCGTGAACATTTTACCGTGATCTCGGGACTGGGGCATCCTCATAGTCAAGGTGGACATAGCGGTGCGGATACATGGTTGACCGGCGCTGATCTCAAATCGGTTCCAGGCAAAGACTATACCAATAGTATGTCCGCTGACCAATTCATTGCGGAGCATCATGGCAAGCAAACTCGCATCGGATCATTGCAATTGTCCGATCAATCGGGAACGGGCAGCGCAGGGCATTCGCATACTTTGTCCTTTGATCGAACCGGAACACCACTCCCTGCAGAGAATTCACCACGAAGGCTCTTTCAACGCCTGTTTGTGCCTGATACGGCAGAAGATCGGCAAGCGACATTGAAACGCTACGCTGAGAAAAAATCGATCCTGGATAGCGTGCTGAGCGAAGCCAAAAAACTGGAAAATCGCATCGGAAAAGAAGATCAACGCAAACTGGATGAGTACCTCGCTAGCGTGCGACAAACCGAAGAAAGACTCGAGCGATTGGAGGACTGGATCGATAAACCCAAGCCTCAAGTAGACAACAAACACTTGCAATTGGATTCTAAATCTGGCGATGCTCATGATCGACCGATGTGGATCGATGTCATGATGGAGTTGTCGTATCTCGCTTTTGCAACCGACCTGACTCGTGTCATTTCCTTTGAATGGTCTCGCGAGGCTGGTGGTTATGGAGGAGGGGGTGAGAATCACCACGAACTTTCCCATCACGGCGGTGATGCTGGCATGCTAAAGAAGCTGGCTCAAATCGATCAGTTTCATTTGCAACGCTTGCTACGCTATATCGAATTCATGCGAGACACGCGCGAGGGTGAAGGATCCTTGTTGGATAATACGATGATCGTGTTCGGATCTGGCATGAATAGCGGTGCCGGCGGCGAACACTCGCCAAAGAACTTGCCATTGCTCCTGGCGGGCGGGAAATCCCTGGGATTCAAACATAATCGTCACATCAAGTTTTCCGAAGACAAGCATCCGCCGTTGGCGAACATGTTATTGCATCTCATCCAAAGAGCCGCTGTGCCATGCGAGCAATTCGGAGATTCTTCAGGAGCGATGAGCGAACTGGGCTAGTCAATCGAAACAGGTCTCGGCATCATTGGGCCAATAAAGACGATGCGTCGAGATTCAACACATGGGGCAGATATGAAGTTCGCGATTTGCAATGAAACCTTTGGCGATTGGCCCATCGAAAAAGGTTTCGAGCTTGCTAAAAAATACAACTATACCGGGATCGAGGTCGCTCCGTTTACTCTCGGTGAAAGCGTCTTCGCGATCTCCTCTCAGACCCGAGAAGCGTATCGAAAACAAGCAGAGCAGTTCGAACTGGAAATCATCGGGCTGCATTGGTTACTGGCCAAAACGCAGGGGCTGCATCTAACCATGCATGATTTCGAGACGCGACAAAGAACAAAAGAGTACCTGGCTGAGCTCGTTCGGCTATGCAGTGATTTAGGGGGCAAGATCATGGTTCTCGGATCTCCA
>CAIXME010000820.1 GCA_903920425.1 uncultured Pirellula sp.
CTCGACGAGGGTAAAGGCGGACCGTCGCCGTAACCTAGATTCAAATGACTTCATAGAAAAACTCCCAATGCGTTCAGATCAATAGGTCGGATGATGCAACATCGCAATAAGCTTGCACGGGCGGCACTAGAGCATAGGGGCATGTAGAACGCATGAAGGATTGATGTCGATTGTGTTACAAACGAGAGCGGGTCTCCTCAGTCGCATGTTGCTATTGAGCCCCCTTCAATCGATGAGAAGATTTACTTGCGCGTTGACTCGCCTGAATCGCGTGAGCGGATGTATTGGATGAGTTCTTCGGGGTAGTTCGTTTGTATTCCGTCTGCTCCCCATTCAAGCAGTTTGTTCCAGCTGTCACGCCCTCCATCGTCGACAATGACGATCGCATTCTTGGAATGGCATTGTTCTGCAAAGGATGGACTAAAGAATCTCCAAGTGGATGCGACCACGTGAGGTTTTGTTTCTTCGAGCAGTGTCGATAAATAGATCTGAGGGCCAGGATCCGGCATGGGCCATGAACGAGGGCTTCGCTCTCGCAATTCGTTGACTCTCCCCGCGGAAATGTACCAGAGTGTATTCTGCTCCATATCGAATTCTTTCGCGATTGCGGTTAGCGATTCGAGTGAAGCATCCTTTACGTCCAAGTAGATACCGATCTTGCCTCGACAAAGTGCGAACACTTCTCGAACCGTGGGTATTCGCTGCCCGGCCCACATGGGGGAGATTCGACTTCCGATGTCGAGTTCGCGTAGTTCCTCAAGCGTCATGTCGGAAACCGTGCCTGTTCTATGATCGACCGTGTACTGATCGATCGTAGCATCATGGATGGAGACTAAGTGACCATCCTTGGTGGTGCGGACATCAATTTCAACGAAGTCGCAACCCAGTTCAATCGCACGCTGGTACGCTGCTAGTGTGTTTTCCGGGATGCCCTGATGTGCGCCGCGATGCGCCACGACATAAGTGCTACCCGTTCGAGGTCTTGCCAACGCTTTAGAGCCAGTCTCGGTCGATTCTTGGGCTCGGAGCGTGCTGGAGGGAGCAAGTCCCGTCACGACGA
This sequence comes from uncultured Pirellula sp., assembly GCA_903920425.1. Lineage (GTDB taxonomy): Bacteria > Planctomycetota > Planctomycetia > Pirellulales > Pirellulaceae > JBKCUI01. The sequence goes on from CAIXME010000820.1 coordinate 1,061, forward strand.
TCTCCAAAATGAAGAATAAACAGACCATTTCAAAGCGAAGGTCGGCGAAGTGCCTCATTGAGCAATACTTCTGCGGCACAGTCTATTTTCTGGAGGGCTCGAAACGTGCCCCGATACCTTTGCACATACTTGCTGATGGGGATTGGACGATACAAGTGTATTGCTGATTTGCGATTGATTGATCCCGATCTGCATAACTTCACCAAATCTGAACCGTATGCAAATCGTTGGCACATACCACAACGCTTACACTCTCGTTTTGTACAGAGTCGAATCGACTGAAGAACTTCGCAAAGGCATAGGAGGCATATCCATGCAATATCAGCAAGCACCGCATGACAGTTCCACGCTTCGCACCCATGGCTTGAGCATTCAAGCGTGGGGTGCGTCCGTTCGTATCGTTTCCGTTATCGTTACCGGGATTATGATTTTTGCTTCTTGCTCATCGCTTTCGATGGCACAGGACAAGACGCCCCTGAAGCGAGATGGGGATTCGAGTTTAGCCAATCAGCCTTCGGCGGCTCGCTATGCGGGCCCGACAGAAGATGGATTCTTGTTACCCAACGGTTGGCGGCTTACCCCAGCGGGCCGACAAGTCGAAACAAACGATTTGTTGCTCAACATCATTCCGATGAAAGATAGTCGTCGAGCGTTGGTCGCAACCAGCGGGTTCAACGAACATAACATCGCCATGGTAGACCTCGAATCAGGAAAATTCCTATCCAAAGATTTGGCGCACCAGAGTTGGTTTGGACTTGCCATGAGCAAAGATGAATCGCGAGTTTGGTGGTCGGGGGGCGGACTGGGACGCAACCACACTTACTCACTCGAAAACGACGCTCTAACGCTTACCAGCGAACGAGAGCCGAACGTACTTGAAATGAAAAGGGCCGAGCTTGCAAAAATCCGAAATCAGTTGGCCAAGGATAAAGCGTTTAAAAGTGGTCTTTACTGGGATGAAACCGCTGACAAACTTTATGTCCTCAATATCAATCAAGGTAAGCTCTTGTGCCAAAGCTCTAGCGGTGAATCGATTTCCGAAATGGAGGTCGGGGGGCGTCCCTATGATGTTCAGAAATCTCCTCGGAATGGACTTTTCTATGTAAGCGACTGGGCTAACCGAATGGTTCTCGCGGTTGACGCCGAAGCCATGCGAGTTGTGTCCCGAATTCCAGTTGGTGATCACCCCAACCAGATTGTCTTCCATCCTGCCGACAATCGCCTTTTCGTCACATGCGCCAGCTCGAATGGCGTTTGGGTTATCGATACCAAAAAGGGTGTTGTTACCGAAACGATTTTTACCAGCCTGTTCCCCGGATCGCCAGAGGGAAGCACGCCTGATGCCTTGGCTGTCTCGCCTGACGGGAATTCGCTTTTTGTTGCCAATGCGGACAACAATTGCATTGCCATGGTCGATATCTCTCAAGCGAACCGCAGCCAAGTCAAAGGCTTCATCCCGACGGGTTGGTATCCGACCGCCGTTGCAGTGACTCCAGACGGAAAGCGATTGCTCGTTGGTGTGGGCAAAGGAAACCAAAGTAAACCCAACCCGATGTACAAGGCCGAAGACGAAGATAAATTGGATGACATTCAAAAGTACATCAAGCGATCATTGCCGTACCCCTATATCGGAACCACGCTTCGTGGGGCACTGTCTATCGTCGATATGCCAAGTGAACAGCAGCTTGCGGATTACACAGCCCAAGTTTATCGCAATTGCCCCTACTCGGATAAATTGCTGACGTCGGTAAACCACGACGGGCCGTCTGCTATTCCAACCAAAGTGGGCGATCCGTCTCCGATCAAGTATGTCATCTATGTAATCAAAGAGAATCGTACTTACGATCAAGTGTTCGGCGATCTAGCGTCTGGCGAGAATCCTAAAGGGAATGGCGATCCATCCCTCTGTATGTTTCCTCGCAATGTTACACCTAATCACCACAAGATTGCTGAGCAGTTCGTGTTGCTCGACAACACGTATTGCAACGGCCAAGTGAGTCGGGACGGTCATCCGTGGAGCACGATGGCGTACAACACGGATTACATTGCCCGTGATTGGCACCTGACCTATTCCCAGAGACTAGGTGTGGACGATGAC
>CAIXME010000821.1 GCA_903920425.1 uncultured Pirellula sp.
CAAGATTTTATGGACGCCAAGCGAACTGGTTGTTTCGCAATCCAATATGAAACGCTTTTGCCAACGCAGCCTGAGCGATACCGCCGGCTACTCGGAATTGCACCAATTCAGTATCGACAACCCCGGTGCATTTTGGCGAGCGGTTTGGGAATTCTGCGATGTCGCGGGAAATCCAGGTGAAACAGATGTCATCCGGGCAACCAGTATTTTGGATTGGAAATGGTTTCCCGATGCAAGACTCAATTTTGCGGAAGAACTCCTGAAACCCTTCCAGTTATCGGACCCAAGCTTTGCAAATTCGATTGCCGTGATCGGCTGCAATGAACATGGCGAACGAACTAGTTTGACCCGTCAAGAACTGTTCGATCGCGTCATGCAGATCGCGAGCTATTTCTCGTCCCGTGGGATCGGTGCTGGTGATCGTGTTGTGGCCGTTATGCCCAATACGATTGAGGCAGTCGTTTGCATGCTTGCGACGGCAACACTCGGCGCCATTTGGTCTTCCTGTTCACCGGAGTTTGGGGACGATGCGATCTGCGATCGGTTTGGGCAGATCGCTCCCCGTGCGTTGGTGACGACACTGACGACGCACTACAACGGCAAGACGATTGACTTAGTAGAGAAATTGTCTCGAGTTGCGTCGCGACTCGAGACACTCGAGTCGGTGCTGCTGGTCGGAACGCAGCCCGACGCATCGTTCAATACATCATCGCTACCCAATGCTATGTTTTGGGACGACGCCCTGAGGACGCAAGCAAATGCCGTTGAGTTCGAGCGTTTCCCGTTCGCTCACCCTCTCTATATCTTGTATTCCTCCGGCACCACGGGGATACCCAAATGCATTATGCACGGGGCTGGCGGAACGTTGCTTCAGCATTTGAAGGAGCATATGCTCCACTGCGACATCAAACCCGGTGATCGGCTTTTCTACTATACCACGACGGGTTGGATGATGTGGAATTGGCTTGTCAGTGGGCTCGCATCGGGAGCTACCATCGTCCTGTATGACGGTTCCCCGCTGATGCCCACCCCCGATGTGCTTTGGGAAATTGCAGAACGGGAGCAGATTACGCACTTCGGTGCAAGCCCGCGCTATTTTTCGAGCTTGGATAAACTCTCCTGTTCGCCGATTGAAAACTATCCACTCGGATCTTTACGGTGCATCCTTTCCACCGGCTCCCCCTTGTTGGCCGATTCTTTCGTTTGGATCTACGAACATGTCAAGCAAGATGTTGCGCTCGCGTCGATTTCCGGCGGGACGGACATTATCTCCTGCTTCGTTCTAGGGAACCCCATGCAAAGTATCCGATCGGGTTTGATCCAGTGCAAAGGACTCGGGATGGACGTTCGAGTTTACGACGAGCAAGGTCTCGCGATCATCGATAAACCCGGCGAGCTCGTGTGCGCTCAAGCTTTCCCGTCGATGCCGGTAGGTTTTTGGAATGACCCGGAACAAGCTAAGTACAAGTCAGCCTACTTTGCTCGGTATGAGAACGTTTGGTGTCACGGCGATTGGGCTCAAGAAACAGACGAGGGCTCCTTCTTGATTTTCGGTAGGTCGGACGCGACGCTCAATCCGAGCGGCGTTCGCATTGGGACCGCCGAGATCTACCAGCAAATCGAAGCGTTTTCGGAAATCGCGGAATGCTTGGCCACCGTCTTGAGGCAAGATGGGGATGAGCAAATAGTCTTGTTTGTCAAAATGGCGTCTGGTCACATGCTCGAAGAATCGCTGATCGCGTCCATTCGGCAACGATTGCGTCAACGGTGTTCCGCGAGACACGTCCCAGCTCATATTGTCTCTGCCCCAGACATCCCCCGAACGATCAGCGGAAAGATCTCAGAATTGGCGGTTCGAAGCGCTTTGAGCAATCAAAACCTTGGAAATGCTGGGGCACTAGCCAATCCAGAGTGCTTGGCGTTTTTTCGCGAATGGAAGCCCTCGCAAAGCCAAGGTTAAGGTTATGTGAGCGAGAAACCAATAATTGGCTCCAGTCACACGAACGCAGTTTGTCGCGTATAATGCCCCGCGCGTTTTCCTTTTTGGGCTTTTCGTATTCGGAGTGGTATCGCCATGAACGTAGTCATGTTCATTATTGTTGGTTTGTTGGCTTTTGCTGGCATCGCATTGATGTTCCTGTTCTATCTTGTTTCCATTTACAACAGCTTGGTTGCGCTCCGTAATAGATACAAGAACGCATTTGCTCAGATCGATGTGCAGCTGAAACGCCGCTATGATTTGATCCCAAATTTGGTCGAAACAGCGAAGGGCTACATGAAGCACGAGCAAGAGACGCTCGAAGCAGTCATTCGTGCCCGAAATACGGCTATGTCTGCCGGCCAACAAGCCGCAGCGAATCCAGGTGATGCGACCGCCATGCAAAACTTGTCGACGGCGGAAGTGGCGCTAGCTGGAACGATGACCAAGTTTATCGGACTTGCAGAAGCTTATCCTGACTTAAAGGCCAACCAAAACATGCTGGCCATTCAGGAAGAGCTCACGAGCACAGAAAACAAAGTCTCCTACTCGCGTCAAGCATTCAACGATGCAGTCACATCGTACAACACAGCATGCGAAGTGTTCCCTGGAAATCTCGTAGCGGGCTTTGGACGTTTCGCTCCCGCGACCTTGTTGGAAGTCATTTCAGCACCGCAGGAACGCGAGGCAGTTAAAGTCCAATTCTAAGCGGAGCCATTGATGGACTTTTTTGAACACCAAGATCGAGCGCGTCGGAACACAGGTATGCTTGTGTTCTACTTTGGCCTTGCTGTGGTGATTGTCGTGCTTTCGGTTTACGCTGCCTTTCTTGGCATCGCGGTTTATGCCAGCAAGGGGACTAAACATCCTCTAGAATTCTTTGCTTGGCATCCACAGTTTTTTTTCGGTGTTACCATCGTGGTCACCGGTCTGATTGGGCTAGGAAGTCTTTATAAGATCTGGTCGCTTGGGAGCGACGGTGAGAACGTCGCCCTCTCCCTCGGTGGCGTCAAGATTCCCGCGAACTCTCACAATCTCGACGAACGCATTTTGCTCAATGTTGTCGAGGAAATGGCGCTTGCATCCGGCACCCCGGTTCCACCTGTTTACTTGATGGAAAACGAAACGGGTATCAATGCTTTTGCGGCCGGCACTACTCCTCAGAATGCCGTGATCGGGATCACGCGCGGTGCGATCGATACGCTGAAACGAGAAGAATTGCAGGGTGTCATCGCCCATGAATTCAGCCATATCCTCAATGGCGATATGCGGCTCAATCTAAGGCTGATGGGCTTGCTCAACGGCATCTTGGTCATCGCGCTGATCGGATACGGGATTATGCGCATTCTCGGCGAAGTTGGGTTCCGATCCTCACGCAACAGCGACAGCGACGGTGACGGAGATAAGGAGTCGCTCGGAATCGTTGCTATCTTGGTCCTCATAGGCTGTTCACTCGTCGCCATCGGTTACATCGGCGTTTTCTTTGCCAATTTGATCAAGGCGGCGGTATCCAGACAACGCGAGTTTCTCGCGGATGCGTCCGCCGTTCAATTCACACGTAACCCCAATGGCATTGGCGACGCATTAAAACGTATCGGTGGTTGGGCCCAGCATTCCAAACTCAAAGCGGCACACGCGGCCGAAGCTAGCCATATGTTTTTTGGAGAAGGGGTCGTTTCCTATCTTTTCGCGACACACCCAGCACTGCCAGATCGAATTCGTCGGATTGATCCGAAATTTGATGGCACCTTTCAGGAAACAGGCTACATCACCCACTCGGAATCCGAGCTTATCGACCCCCGCTCCTTGTCGCTAGCAAGATCGTCGTTTGCTGGATCATCGACCGCTGCATCGTCGACGGCTACATCGTCGACCGCTGTATCGTCGCTTTCCAGTGTGCAAGAGACAGCCAGTGTGCATCAGGCCGCCGTCGCTGGAGCGGATCAGCACGAGCAGCAGCCTCAGCAAGCGGTGTCGCATATCGGTGAACCCCGACCAGAGCATATTTCGCATGCACACCATTTAGTTGAGGAGTTAGATCCAATTCTCGCTGATGACGTTCGTGACCCTTTAGGGGCCGTCGCAATTATCTATGCCATGCTGTTGGGACCTAGCGAGGAATCCGTCCGCACTCAGCAACTGGAGTTCCTTTCCGGAGCAAGCGATGCTCTCGTTTTGGCAGAGCTAAAAAGGGTCTCCGTGCGAGTGGATGCTCTTGCAATCGAACAACGCCTACCAACCGCATGCCTTGCCCTACCCGCTTTAAGTCAACTGTCGCCATCGCAAGCGAATACGTTTCGAAACAATGTCCGAAAGCTGATCGAGGCGGATCGCAGATGGACCATGTTCGAGTTTGCAATCCAGCGATTTATCACCAAACGTTTGGTACGACGCATCACGGACAACCGTCTCTCCGATTCATCGGCACCCACTTCACTTGTCGAAAGCGTCCGAATAGTGCTATCTAGCTTGGCACATTTGGGTAGCGTTCCGTCGATGGTGGAGTCCGCTTTTGCCGTCGGGATCAGAGAGATTCCGAGTATTGGTCGAGGGATGAAGATCCTGCCCAGAAATGAATGTACGCTCAAGTCGCTCGATCGAGCATTGGATGTACTGGAGCAATCGCGTAACAGTCAAAAGCGACGGATGCTGTCTGCTTTTTCCGCATGCATTGCCGCAGATGGAAAAGTGGACGTCAGCGAATTGGAGTTGTTGCGAGTCATCTCGGACGCGTTGGGTTGCCCGATGCCACCAGTAATTGAGTCGTCGCACGTATGAACACCTACAAGCGAGTAGTCTTGGCGTGCTTTGGGATGGTATTGATGTTGGTCAATACGGCTTTCGCCCAAGAGTCCGATCTCGATTGGAAGAGCTATGATCCCGACAAGCTTACTTTTGTACGTATCGTTTACGACAGCATTGGCGGCAATGGGGAAGCTTACTATAGGGGCGATCTAGGCTGGACCCCTCGGTGGGCAACGGATCACCCAGTAGGTGCTCGCAATCTGACCTTTCGGCTGAATCAACTGACAACCATCCAAGCCAACCAAGGGACGCTGCTCCTCCGATTGACGGACGAACGATTGCTGCAGCATCCGTTTATATTTATGAGCGATCCTGGTTGGCAAGAGTTGAGTAAAGCCGAACAAATCGCGCTCAAAAAGTACCTAGATAATGGCGGCTTTCTATGGGTCGATGATTTTTGGGGAGACGCCGAATGGGATAACTGGGAAAACAACATGCGCGGCGTGGCACCCAATTGGCGATGGTTTGATATCCCAAAGGACCATCCCATTATGTCGACGGTTTATCCGTTAAAGAAATGCCCGCAAGTGACAGCGATTCAGTTCTATCGTCGCAATGGAGTCAGCTACGATCCGGCTTGGATTCATAAACGACCCAATGGCGGTGACGCGGACATGGCACAAGTTCACTTTCGCGGACTATGTGACGATCGAGGACGTTTGGTGGCTGTTGCCACTCACAATACAGATATTGCCGACGGTTGGGAACGCGAAGGAGAAGACGAAGAGTTCTTCCAACGATTTTCGGTCGATGCGTATGCCTTGGCAATCAACATTTTATCCTATGCGATGACGCATTGAGTTGAGAGACTCCAAATGCCTTTTTTTGAAATGCAAAATTGCCGGCTACAACCAAGCCTTCTCGTAACGCTGTTGTTGCTCGTCGCAACACAATTGACAGGCTGCGATCGATCGCAATCGCAAATGTTGGACTTGCCCGGGATTGTGGAAACGCAAGAGGTTCGACTGAGCTCCAAGGTGGGCGGCAGAGTCGAAAAAGTGCATGTGAAGGAAGGTGAGCTTGTTGAAGCGGAACAGCCCTTGGTCGAGTTCGATCGAGCCGAACTCGACGCAAAGCGCAGTCAGCTTGTCGCAGTTCAGGATGTCGCCCAAGCCAAGCTGGATCTCATGTGCAATGGCCCATTGCCGGAGCAAATCGTAGCAGCGAGATCGGCTATGGAAGCAACCGAATCAAAGCTAAATCGCTTGGTCGCAGGATGGCGTGCCGAGGAAGTTGAAATGGCAAGACAAGACGTCGAGCTATGGAAGGCAGAGTACGATAGGGCCAAAGCTGAACACGATCGATTCACAACATTGCGTCCAACCAACTCGATTAGTTTGACCGATTTCGAAGCTGCCAAAGCAGCCATGCTCAAATCGGAAAGTCAAGCCAAATCGATGAGGAGCCGATTTGAAATGCTCGTCAAAGGTACGCGACAGGAAGATATCGACGAGGCTCGCGCCGAGCTTGCAAAAATGAAAGCTGATTTTGACCTTATTAAACGAGGGGCTCGCGAGGAAGAGATTCGCGGGGCCAAGGCGCAGTTGGCCGAAGTAGCAGCTCGAATTCGCGAGCTTGATACGCTGCTCAGAGAATGCACCATCGTGGCACCGCAGACATGTCGGGTCGAAGTCGTTTCCGTCAGACGCGGCGATTCTGCTTCACCCAATCAGCCCGTTTTGCGTGTTCTCTATGAAGATGACATGTGGATCAAAGCCTATGTTCCTGAAACGGAATTGGGTTTTATCAAACTCAATCAGCAAGTCACGATCCGGCATGACGGATCTACCCGCGATTACCAGGGCACAGTATTCCACATCGCGAGCGTTAGTGAGTTTACGCCACGCAATGTTCAGAGCCCCGAAGAACGACACCATCAAGTGTTTGCGGTTAAAGTGAAAATTGACAATGCTGATGGAGTCTTTAAATCGGGAATGGCAGCGAGGATCCAGATGCCGCGCAAGACTAGCGCCGAAAAGTAATCTCATGGCATCCTTACAATCATCGGCTGCATCCAACGGTACTGACAACAATTCCATCGCCATCGCGATCCATGATGGATCGATTCAATTTGGAAAGTTCAAAGCTGTCGACGGAGTCAGTTTCGATGTGCAGTCTGGTGAAGTGTTCGGACTCTTGGGGCCCAATGGGTCAGGAAAGACAACGCTCATTCGCGCTCTATGCGGTTTGATCAATTTCAGCCGAGGCGAGGCTTCCGTTCTGGGACTAGATGTCCGAACGCAATCGGAACGGATACGCGAGCAAGTTGGTTATATGTCTCAAAAGTTTTCCTTGTACGGTGATTTAACGGTACAGGAGAACATGGATTTTTATTGCGGAATCTATGGACTGAATCGGTCACAAGCCAAAGCACGTCAAGCCGAGTTGATCGAACTGACCGGGCTTGGTCCCTACCGCGAACGGATGGCCAGTAAACTCTCGGGCGGATGGAAACAAAGGCTTGCCATCGTGTGTGCTCTGATGCATCAACCTCGGCTTGTTTTTTTGGATGAGCCAACTGCTGGGGTGGACCCCGTAGCGCGACGCGAGCTTTGGGATTTGTTGTTTCAGCTTGCTTCGCAAGGTATCACGCTCGTCGTGACGACACACTACATGGATGAGGCTGAGCGTTGCGGTCGTGTGGGATACCTGTATTTGTCCAAGCTGCTAGCGCTCGGGACTCCGCAAGAACTCAAGGCGCTGCCGTCGATCACGCCACCCAATACCAAGCGATTTGAGATAAGCGGTCGAGTGATCTCCGATGTGTTATCAGACCTCAAGCGTCGAGAGGGAGTGCACGAAGCTACGATTTTCGGTCAAGCGGTGCATGCGCTGATCGATGACGGTGTCTCGCTGCGAGATCTAGAGCTGCAGGGACTTCAAATCAAAGAAGCCGAGCCCAATTTAGAAGATGTCTTCGTGACACTTGCTCGTCAGCAGTCGGAAAGGGTGAAACACGCATGAACTGGGCTTCGCTGCAACGAATACGTTACATCGCGTACAAAGAGATGCTGCACATCCTGCGTGACCCGCAAACGCTGTTCTTTACGCTATTCATTCCCATCGTTGAGATGTTCTTTTTGGGCTTTGCCATCAACACCAACATTCGGGATATGCGAACGGTAGTTGTGGATTTTTGCAACACACAAGAGAGCAGAAGGCTCATCGAACAGTTTGAGCACTCAGGGGATTTCTTGGTCGTCGAGCGCTGCATGTCAGAGGAACAGGCGAGCCAAGCGATCGTTGCTGGCCGAGCGCAAGTCGGTATCGTGATCCCCATCGATTTCTCAAGAAAGATTGAGGCTGGGCAGACGTCCCCCTTTGCGGTTCTCGTCGATGGTACCGTCTCGAGTATTGCGGCCGAGTCCATCAACGTCGGAAACGCGTTGGCCTTGAGGGCTTCGCTATCGCAGCTTCTCAGCAACAAGGAATTACCCGTCGAGTCCCGACCTCGCGTCTTGTTCAACCCTGATACCAAGTCCTCTTATTTCTTTCTCCCAGGATTGATGGTGGTCATGTGTCAGATGATGGCAACGGTGCTTTCCGCCAACGCCATCGTACGTGAGAAAGAGTCTGGGACCTTGGAGCAGTTCTATATGACACCGGTGCGTCGCGGCGAAGTGATTATCGGAAAGATGATCCCATATGTTTTGCAAACCACACTTGAGTTCTTCCTCATTTTGATTGTGATGCGAACAGTGTTTCAGGTCCCAATCCGAGGGCATGTGGCGTTGCTTTTTGCACTATTGTTGCCGTTCACGCTAACGATGCTGGCGTTTGGGCTATTGATCTCCACGAAAGCAGACACGAAAGATGCTGCGGGGCAGATGGCGATGGGAACTATTATTCCCTCGATTTTCTTATCGGGATACGTCTTTCCTCTCGACTCGATGCCTCCCTTCTTTCAAACCGTATCCTACTTTATTCCAACGACTTGGCTCATCGATGCAGCACGCGGGATCATCTTGCGCGGTACAAACTTGTCGATGCTTTGGCAACATGCTGCAGCTCTATGGGGTATGGCGATTCTGGTTACGACCTTTGCTGCGCTGCGAATGCGAAAGCAAGTTGTTTAGTTGGCAAAAGTCATGCGGTAATTGCCTGGGCAATGATGAGCACGTTGTGCGTCCATGTTTGCGAGCTACAATCGGGACGCTTACAATCAGTCTGAGAGCTCTAGATCGACATCAATCCGATTTTTAGGCACGGTCACCGCACTTCCATTCACATAGAATCGTCTTTCCATG
>CAIXME010000822.1 GCA_903920425.1 uncultured Pirellula sp.
CAATCAGTCAGCTCGTTGCCATCGCGCTTGGTCTGATCATCCTCTTCGTCCTGCGAGGGCAACAGAAAACGGAACTCGAGTAATCCATGTCAGGAACCGATCATTCAGATTCAGAGTGTTTGAACCGATTTGAGTTTGTATCCACGCGGATTGAGCAGCACCGATGCATCGCTGAATCGACTTGGAGAATGACTTGCGTCGCTCCTGAGTTAGCCAAGCGCGCCGTTCCAGGGCAGTTTTTCATGGTTCGGATCGCAGGCCAAAACGATCCCTTGATTGGTCGAGCTTTAGCTCTTTATGAAATGCATCGCGATTCCAACGGAACACCGATGGCTATCAGTGTCGTGTACACGGTAAAAGGGAAATTCACACAAGCGTTGTCGCGTTGTGTGGCTGGTGATGCAGTGGAGATTTGGGGGCCTCTCGGAAATGGCTTCTCAACGCACCCAACAGAACATTTGATTCTGGTCGCCGGGGGCGTTGGGCAGACACCCATGCTTTCGTTAGCTTCGGCTGCCCTCGGGAAATCGCAATACGGATCTCCAGTGCAACCGAACGGGTACGCCAAGCGTGTGACGTTGTGCTACGGTGCAAGATCGCAGGCCTACTTGGCTGGCGTCGAGGATTTTGAAAAGGTCTGTTCGCAGGTCCTGATCGCGACCGACGACGGCTCGCGCGGCCATCACGGCCTCGTTACCGACCTCGTCAAGGATCTTCTCAATCAATCAACTGCAGGCTGTCGAATCGCTTGTTGTGGACCAGAGCCAATGATGGAAGCGGTCAGCCAAGTCGCCCAATCGTACGGCGTGCCATGTCAGGTTTCCCTGGAGACTCCTATGGCATGTGGCATCGGCATATGCTTTACCTGCGTAGCAAAAATCAAGCAATCCGATGGCGAATGGGATTATCAAAGAACTTGCATCGAAGGCCCAGTTTTCGAATCGGAAGCCATCGTTTGGTGAACAGGCAACTCGACACGGAACGTGCTTCCTTGCCCAAGGGTTGACTCAACGGAAACAGAACCATGATGGCACTCGATAATCTTCTTGACGATTGCCAGTCCTAGTCCGGTTCCTCCGTCGGCTCGAGATCGTGATTGATCGACGCGAAAGAAACGATCAAACAATTTGGGTATCGCTTCTTTAGGAATGCCGATCCCATTGTCTTCAATCTCGATTCGAATCCATTGCCCAGCCGCAGATAACCGAACGGCGACCATGCCGCTTTCACGGCTATATTTGATTGCGTTCGCAAGCAAGTTATCCATTGCTTGACGAAGCTTGGAGCGGTTCCCAAAACATTTGATGGCCGCCAACTGGGCTTCTAACGTGATGCCTTGCTCGTCAGCAATCGGTCGGATGCAGTCCAGGGATTCTTGAATGAGGTCCGTCAGGTTAACGCCTGTCATTTCTAGATTCGAAACGGCATCCAGTCGAGCGAGAGTGAGCAGCGAATCGGTGAGTTCACGCATGCGTGTGGCAGCGCGTTGGCATTTGATCAAATGCTCGCGATATTCTTCTGGCGTACGTGATTTAGAAAGAGCCAACTCGCTGCTCGTCAACAGAACCGAAACCGGTGTTCTCAGTTCGTGAGACGCGTCCGCCGTGAATTGGCGTTGC
>CAIXME010000823.1 GCA_903920425.1 uncultured Pirellula sp.
CGATGACGAGTTGTCTAAAGGGAAATCAGCAAAGACGATGGAGGATCGCGGTGAGTTTGTTGACATGCTTTTCCGCCGTGTGTTGATGCTGAATCAAAGTAACAAACGAGCCATGTACTACGTAGCATCGCAAATGTCTCGTTACGGCAAGTCTGCAGTTGCTCGGCAGATGATGGAAAGCTTGGCACCGTCGGACTACCACGGCTACGATTTGGCCCATGCTTGGTTGGCTGCCAACATGATCGAGCGCGCCCAACGCGGCGAGCAAACCAATGTCGAAACGCTAACGCATCACCTGAAGCATGCAACGTCCCGCGATGACGTCAATCCATCTCTTTTGATCATCTATTCTCAACTGTTGCAACGGGATGACCGCATTTCGGAGGCGGAGCAAATTCTCAAGAAGGCTGCCCAGTTCGATCCGAGGTTGCTACTGAGCTCGATTGCTACCTACAATCGAAACGGGCTCTCTGGACAAGCCAAGTCCGCTGCGGATCTTTTAGTTGATACCGTCAAAGGAAAGATAGCAGGTGAGGCCGGGGAAGATAATCGCATTCTCACGGCGCAGGCATTGGTGATGACCAACCGGATTGATGATGGGATCAATGTCTTGCAGCAAGGGCTAGGGGCAAGCGGGAACTCTCCCAAGCTCAGACGGGCTCTTTCGGATGCATTTCGAATCAAATTTCGCAGCAGCTTGACCAACGCCAACGCGCAGGTGAAGGTGAATCTCGACTTGCTCAATGCGGCGATCGTTTATGACCCCACCAACATTGCGGTGCAAGAAGAGCTTGGAGGGCTCTCCAATCTTGGGATCGGCTTGAACGAAAGTTCGATGAACACACTACGAGCCCAAATTGCGGCGTCTGGAACATCCTTTGCCGCCCGTTTATTGATAGCAGAAGCAAGTTTCCGACGAGGCGATATCGCAGGGGCTGTGAATCAATATGAAGTTGTGTTGGCGGAGTTGCCTAATATGACATTGGTTTTGAATAACTTGTCCATGATGTGTACGATGCTCGAGCCACCACGACTAGAAGATGCTCTTTCGTTCATTGACCGTGCGATCACCATATCCCCTAAATTCCCCGAGTTTCATGACTCGCGTGGCGAGATCCTGGTGGCAAGCAATCGAAAGGCTGAGGCCATCGATGAATACCTCAAGGCTTTGGAAACCAGCCCTGATCGAGTCGCAACGCGAAAGAAATTGATCTCGCTCTACGAGGAATTGGGTCCCGCAGATCAACTGCAATTGCAACGCGATAAACTCAAGGAGATCGAATCGCAATTGGAGGTAAAGCAGAAGCAACTAGAGGAAGCCAAGCGTCGTCAAATGGAATCCAGTCCGCAGCAGATGCCCAAACCAGAAGCCAGCGAGACTCCAGTTGAAAGCAACGAAGCAAGTACCGGTTCGCCAACAACCGAACCGCAAGCGACGGAATCGATTAAAGAGTAGCGAGTAGACGCAGTGCTCGCAGTAGAACCGGTATCCAAGCCGGTTCGCTCTTCTTTGTTACAAAGAACATGCCTCCCTTGGTATCGACCGGAACGGGCAGGCAGACCCGTTCAGCTATATCAAGACGTGTTTAATCGTTAGCCAGGGATTTCGTTTCTGATGTAGAACGGGTGATCGATTGCGAGTTTCAATTCGATTGCGAGCATCACTGTATTGAGTGCGAGCCGGAGGGAAGGGGTTGCTCCGCGAAACGTTTTTGTTACCACCAAGCACAGGTTTGTATACAATCCAGCGTGGTAACAATCCCTTGCGTGGCCGCGAGCAATTTCTGCAGC
>CAIXME010000824.1 GCA_903920425.1 uncultured Pirellula sp.
CGCCTTGGTTTCGCGGATCAGCTCATGCAAAGGGCCGAGCGCATCGGCTTCTGCCGCTCCATCTCCACCTTCGCCTCCACCACCACCGCCACCGCGACGGAATCGAGGCCGAGACGAGCGAGGCCAGCTCATCGACATGGCCGCGTCCCCTTTGAGCGTCATTCCTTCCCATGTCCACCCATCGAGCATCATGACCGCGGATCGCCCAGAGACGAGACCACCCGTCGGAGCGATGACAGCAGTCAGAACGCCGATTGCGCGAGCCACAGGAATGGCTTCGCTATCGGGATTGAAAGCAACTGCAGCTCGAACATTCGGATTCAAATTACCTGTTTCGACATTGTCGATGGACGCCCGTATGGAGTCGATTTCAATCAATCCGATGCTGGAGTAGGCGTCGATCAACCCTGGATACACATGCTGGTCTTTTGCTTCGATCGTTTCAGCATCTCCAGGAAAGGAGATGTTGGCGCCGATATCGATGATCTTTCCGTTCTGAAACAGAACGCTACCGTTTTCGATCGTCTCGCCAGATACCGTGTGGATCGTTGCGTTGCGAATGACTATTGGACGTTTTTGGGGTCCGCCAGGAATCTGATCGGACGCTATCAAGCCAATCCCGGACGAGCTGATCAACAGGGCCGCGGCGATCGCGGACTTCATGGATGCAAATATAGTTTTCATTTCTGATTTCGTTGATTTATTGATTTGCGAGTTTTGGACAGAGTGCAGGCTGTGACTTAACTCACAGCCCGCGTCGGTTGGGAAATCGTTGGAGACTACTCTTGCTCCTGCAATTGCAGCTCATTGAGTCCCATTTGCTCGTGCTCACCGTGTTGATGCGATTCATGATCATGGTCGCTGTACAGGTCGTCCGCCTCGTCATGATGATGATGGCAATACTCATCATGGTGTGGCCATAGCCTCGACGGGTCGTCCGCGAGTGGGCTGCGTTCACCTGCACTCTCACCGCTTTCCAAGATCTTTTGAACCAATGCCTGATGCAAAGTGAAATCTCGCTTGCGGCATTCGGCATCCCATTGGCGGTCGAAGTACTTTCGGCCGTCGATCCATGTTTGTTCACATCGTGACAATGTCGACAGTGGAGAGCCCGACCAGACCGAGATATCCGCATGCTTACCAACTTCAATCGAGCCAACCATGCTGTCGATTCGAAGCTGTTTGGCTGGATTGAGCGTTACGAATTTGAGAGCTTCCATCGGCTCAACTCCACCGTACTTAATCGCCTTGGCCGCTTCATGATTCATGTGTCTGCCGAGTTCCGCATCATCCGAGTTGAACGAAACGACAATTCCTTGCTTGTGCATGATTGCTCCATTGAATGGGATCGCATCGAGCACTTCGAATTTGTAGTTCCACCAATCGGAGAACGAGGAAGCGGTTGCGCCGTGCTTGGCGATGGCTTCGGCAACTTTGTAACCCTCCAAGATGTGCTGCAACGAGCCGATCTTGATGTTGAAATCCTCGAGAACTCGAAGCAGTCCTAGGATTTCATCTTGTCGATAGCTGTGGCAGTGAATCCACCGTTCGCCGCGAAGGATTTCCGCAAGCGCGTCCAATTCCAGATCGCGTCTTGGAGGCAAACCAATACGATCTTTGTTCCACTTCTTCCAAGCTGCATCGTAGGCTCGAGCGGAATTGAATCGATCGCGAATCAACTGTTCAACACCCATCCGCGATTGAGGATAGCGAGAACGAGCCCCCTCAGGTGCATTGCTTTGCTTAACATTTTCACCCAAAGCAAACTTGATCCCTGCTGGTGCGTCGTTGAATTTGAGATCATCGTATGTGCCGCCCCATCGCAGCTTGATCACTTGGTTTTGCCCGCCAA
This sequence comes from uncultured Pirellula sp., assembly GCA_903920425.1. GTDB lineage: Bacteria > Planctomycetota > Planctomycetia > Pirellulales > Pirellulaceae > JBKCUI01. Next base: position 1,853 of record CAIXME010000824.1, read on the forward strand.
TCGGATTGGCAGAACCGTGGAGGATGTTAGCAGCAGTCAATCCACCCGCGAGCTGCCGGTAGATGGTGATATCGCTTGCATCAATAAAGTCCCCGATGCGAACTTCAGCGGTGACGGCCTGAGCCGCTTCATTGACACCGCTATCGGTTGCCATGTGCGAATGGCAATCGATGAGCCCTGGACTCAATTGGTATTTGGAACCATCAATAACCACAGCCCCCGCAGGAACTTCTAGATCGACACCGATTTTCTGAATGATCCCTTTGTGGATGATCAAATCAGCGTCTTTTAGCAACCCTTCCGGTCCGCATGTCCAAATCGTGGTGTTTTGGAACACGACAAAGTCCGATTGCTCTGGTATTCCAGCCCGACCTTGAATGCCTGCTGGATAAAGTACGGTTGAAAGTACTGCTTTCGAGCCCTTATCGTCTTTGGATTCCTCTTTGGACTTGGACTCATCCTTGGGTTCTTCTTTTTTGCTTGCGGAGCTATCTGCTTCCTTAGGAGCCTTGGTCGCCGTGATCAGTTGCTGCTGACCATCCGGCCATTGCAGGGTACCGATCAAGGTGCCATCTGCAGCTCCGTTGCTTGCAGGGAGCAAAGCCAAGGTGATGTAACCAGTCCCCTTTTGTCCTTCGACAATCGAGTTTGCCGAGAAGGTTGCGTTGAACGTTCGGTCTTCCCATTTAGGATTTTTGAAGGAAGCTTTCCCCTTTTCATCGGGCTTCGCCGCGCGGCCGGGACCGCCTCGGTCACCACGTCCACGACCTTCTTTGGCCTTGTCGTCGCTAGCAGCTTCTTTCGATTCCGGCTTGGTTTCAGCGCTCGCGACCGCATTGGGTTCAGCGAGTGTTGGTGGCTCGGCAGGCTTGGCACTTTCCTCAGGCTTGGTTTCGGCCGGTTTGGTCTCTGCAGGCTTGGCTTCGGCAGGCTTGTCTGTCGCTGCGGGAGCGGTCGCGGCTTTATCCGCTGCGGGTGCTGCAGGTGGTTCTACCAAGGACAACGAGCCCGATACTTTTTTGGTGGAATCAGCCAGTGTCAGCACAAGGCTCAGAGGACGGCTGTCGGCGGCACCTGCGGCCGGGGTCAAAGAAGCCATCCATTTTCCATCGACGACCGTCTCGTTTTTGTAAGCGGCGGCAGGCCGAACACCACGAACCCAGACCTCTTCAATCTTGGATTTGTCGTCCCAGAGGTCTCCGGTTGTCACGATGAAGTTAGCCCAAGCGCCTGGCTTGATAGATCCACATTCATTTTCAATTCCGAGCAACGCTGCAGGGGTCGAGGTGATTGACTCCAAAGCAACGGTCTTGTCCAACCCGCGAGCGATCGCCTTCCTGATTTGTGGAACCAGTTCCGCTGCGTCGTTGAGACCATTAGAAGTAATGGCAAATCGAACACCGGCCTTGGCGAGTCGACCAGGATTTTCCGGAGCGAGTTCCCAGTGAGTGAGCTCCTCTAATTCCGCATCCAAGGCCGCTTCGGCTGTTGCAACGTTGGGCGGCTTGGGAAAATTGACTGGGACAATCACAGGACGATGGAGTTTTGCGACCTTGTCCAAAAGCTGGTACTCTTGACCGGACCCTTTGAGCACGACGTTCAAGCCGAATTCTCGTCCAAAGGAATCAGCTCGCATAGCGTATTGTTCGTTGAGCGCATCGAAGACCACCATTTTTCCAGCTGCGGTGTGCGCATTGATGGCATCGAGAGCTGCATTGTTTTCAGGTTTTTCGATACCGGTTTGGGATCGATAGGTTTGCCAAGCTTGCGCGTGCCACTGGGAGTCCAAAAACGTCTGGCGGGCCAGGGCAACGGCCCCCATCGGGCTACCTGGATAAGCTTCACGACCACGGCCGCGTGTCGTCGTCAGTCGAACGTGCAAAGCGACGTCGCGCCGCAGCAGTGCGTCGATCGGCGATTCGTTGCTTGTCAACAAAACAGCGCTCGTACCCTTGATAATCCCATCCCGAGGAGCGAACAAGGCAGCGGTGATACCAGCCTTTCGCAGCTTACTCATCGTAGCTTCGTTGGCCGTTACCGCGTCTGCGACTGATCGCTCAGGAGTCACGTCAGCGCTCCAGTGCGGTGCACCTCGCACTCCTTCCGGTGCCGTCACTTCAAGCTCCAAACCCGCATCCACAAAACCTGGATAGATGGTCTTGCCAGCGAGATCGATGACGCGTGCGTTTGGAGGAGGTGTTATTGCCGTGCCGAATTCCGCGATCTTTCCATCGCGTACAACGATCGTAGCTTTTTCAATCCTCTTGCCTGCTTCAGGTACGACTGTCGCGTTCAATATCGCATAAACTTCGTTGCGATGATCGAGGATGCCAACTTCCGGCTTCGTACTTGAGGTCTGTTGAGCCATCAAGAGTCCGGGAAACACAGAGAGACCTAGCAAACAAGCGAGGCTCCAATTCGAGACCGTTTTCTTCATTTCGTGAGTTTCTTCAACGCGAAAACAAGCGGGTTTATCAAGAGGATGAACGTCCAATTGTAATTGAGAACACCACCGAGGGTTACGCGCTCTGGGCGAAAAAAGGGAAACGCGAGAAGATTGCCGGTTAGGGAGTTTTGAAAATCCAGGATCGAATAACGTGGTTTGACTTTCGGTCGTCAGTGGCTCAGAATCTTCCCCTGTTGCTACCAGTCCGCATATTTCATCCTCTCTGCGAGCCATTGAATGTCCGAATCGTCACCTGGCAAGATCTCGAACGTCCTCAACGAAACCCGCGTTTTTCCACCTAGCGAGGCTTTTGCCAAGAACGCCGCGATCGGATCAATGGCTGCGTACGAAGCACTCTATGCGGAATCGCTCGCCGACACCGAGGGCTTTTGGGAAAAGCAGGCCAAGGAACATCTGCACTGGTTTGAGCCGTTTCATAAAACGCTCGAATGGGATGAACCGTTCGCCAAGTGGTTCGTGGGTGGCAAGACGAACGTCTCGTACAACTGTCTCGACGCACACGTTCTCGCAGGACGAGGCCAGCGCGTTGCCCTTTACTGGGAAGGGGAACCAGCAGGAGACCGACGGACCATCACTTATGCGGATCTACTTCGAGACGTTAGCCTATTCGCCAATGGTCTGAAAAAGCTCGGAATCAAAAAGGGGGACCGAGTCAGCATCTACATGCCCATGGTTCCAGAGCTTGCCGTGGCCATGCTCGCATGCGCTCGAATCGGTGCGATTCACTCGGTCATTTTTGGCGGTTTTAGCGCCGAAGCCATCGCGGATCGAAACAACGACGCAAAAGCGAAGCTACTCATTACATCCGATGGCGGATGGAGACGTGGCAAAGCCCTCGCGCTCAAGGCTACCGCGGACGAAGCTCTCGCCAAGAGCCCAACGGTAGAGCATTGCATCGTTCTGAATCGACTCAACAACAATCCTCCGATGGTCGAGTGTCGCGATATATGGTGGCACGATTTGATTTCGGATGTTCCGGCCGATTGTCCTGCCGAACCCTTGGACAGCGAAGACTCCCTGTTCATCCTATATACCAGCGGTTCAACCGGAAAACCCAAGGGAATCCGACATACAACCGCAGGATACAATCTCTACGCGAAACGCACATTTGAGTGGGTCTTCGACCATCGTGCAGAAGATATCTTCTGGTGTACCGCGGACTGCGGTTGGATTACCGGACATAGCTACATCGTCTACGGCCCCATGTCCGCTGGCGCAACACAGGTGATGTACGAAGGTGCACCGAATTGGCCTGAAGAGGACCGATTCTGGGAGATCATCGAACGATACAAAGTTTCCATTTTGTACACCGCTCCAACGGCGATCCGCGCGTTCATCAAGTGGGGCGATCACCACGTCGACAAACATGACCTCAGTTCCCTGCGATTGCTCGGCAGCGTTGGCGAAGGTATCAACCCAGAGGCATGGATGTGGTACTACGAAAAGATTGGTGGAGGGCGCTGCCCGATCGTCGATACATGGTGGCAAACGGAAACCGGTGGCATCATGATGTCTCCGTTGCCCGGAGCGATCCCTTGCAAACCAGGCTCCTGCACGAGACCGTTGCCAGGAATTATTCCTCGCGTCTTGGACGACTCGTTGGCTGAAGTCGGAACGAACCATGGCGGCATGCTCTGCATCGAGAAGCCTTGGCCTGGAATGCTCCGGGGTATTTGGGGTGATGACGCACGGTACCAAGATCAATACTGGAAACTCGTTCCGCACATGTACCTCACCGGCGACAACGCCCGTCAGGATGAAGATGGGTACTTCTGGATCATGGGTCGCATCGATGATGTGATCAATGTTTCTGGCCACCGGCTGAGCACCATCGAAGTTGAGAGCGCGCTAGTAAGCCATCCCGCGGTTGCCGAAGCAGCCGCAGTTGGCCGCCCTGACGAAATCAAGGGGCAAGCCATCGCTGTCTTCGTAACGCTCAAGAACCATGAACCCACCGATGCAATGCGTGACGCTTTAAAGAAGCACGTTCGTAAAGAGATCGGTGCACTGGCCGTCCCAGATGATGTTCGGTTTACCTCCTCGTTGCCAAAAACGCGAAGCGGCAAAATCATGCGACGGCTACTTCGCGATATCGCAGCTGGTAAAGAAGGCACAGGAGACACCTCCACTCTTGAAGATTACAGCGTTTTGGTCCGTTTGCGAAACGACGACGAATCGTGATCGTTCGATTCCCGAGACTGGCAGGTATGTTTGGTGCAGAACCTTGTTTTGCACTGGCAGCGAGCGTTTGTATAGGAACCATAGTATCCGCTCAGACGGGAACCAATCCATCCAACTCGGAGCCTACCAAATCGAGAGATCAATTCAAAAATGTTCGTGTCTTAGGTGACATGCCCGCAGATCAGATGGGCAAAGTCATGAATATGATGTCCGCATCGTTGGGGGTGAATTGCAGCTATTGCCACGAAGGAACCAACTTTGCCGTAGAGAATGTCGGCCACAAAGATGTCGCTCGCTCCATGATCAGCATGACGTTGCAAATGAACCAGGCTCATTTTGGTGGCGCAGCGCAAGTGACGTGCAACACATGCCACCGAGGACAAGCGATCCCAAATTCTCTGATCTCGACCAATCTCCCAATCGGCAGATCGTCGCCGTCAAAAAACGTCACCGAGGGCAACTCAGCCAAAGAAGTGTTGGCCAAATTCGATAAGGCTCGAGGCGGAACAGCAAAAATTACCGCGATCAAAAACAGACACGTCATCGCGGAACGCGTGGAGCCAAACGGAAAAACCGAACCCGAAGAGCTTTGGCAAGCAGCCGATGGCCGCTCTCGCATGGTTACGCTTTATGGAAACACAATCGTCGCCGAAGGCTTCGATTCCAAAAACACCTGGAAAAGCGTCAACGATCAGCCGATCGTACTCAAGGTCGATGAAGGTGAGCAGATTCAGCGCGAAGCGCAAATCGCAATGGGAGTCGATTTGCATTCAGTCTACAAAGAGATCGCGTTCGAATCGCGCGTCGATTGGTTGGGGCGCCCCGCAGACGTATTGCGAGGTGTCTCCTTCAACTTGATCGAAGAACGGCTGTACTTTGATGTCGAGAATGGATTATTGGTGAAGCGAACGGCTCAAGTGCCAACCGTCTTAGGAGCGTTCGAATACGAAGTTCTATACAAAGACTATCGCGAATACGCAGGAGTCTTGCACCCGACGCGGCTTGAGTTTGCAGTGCCCAATATCCGTTGGGCTCGGCGAGTATCCGAAATCAAATGCAATAGCGTGCTCGACGAGAAGCTCTTTCGACCATAAAAAAACGCGAGGCACAGCCTCGCGTTCTAGATTGCTCAACGACTAGGTCGCCGACACTTGGTATTGGTGACTACTTGCCAGCCTTCTTGGCTGTCTCTTGTAGTTCCTCGAGGAAGACGGTCAGGTCGTTCTTCATCTCTCCTTCGGCAAGTCCGACAGCTTTCTCTTGTGTTGCCAAGGCAGCTTTCACGTTACCATCGAGGAATTGCAAGTGCGCTAGGGTATCCAGCACGGCAGCCTTGCTTGCTGCATCCGAATCGTTCGCAGCTTTTTCGACTGCAGCAATGCTGATCTTGACAAGGTCTTTGTTCTTGAGGTCGCCTGCTTCGATCTTTTCGTAAATGGTCCAAGTGATCATGTTGATCAATTGTGGATTGTCTGCGTTATCCTTGAGCGTCTCAGGAAGGACGGAGGTCAACTTTTCAGCGGATCCTTCGTCGCTCAACATGATCTGCAACTGCATCAGCTTGAGTTGCTTCTTCATCATCGGGTCTTCGATGGAAGCCAATGCTTTGTCGATGTTGTCAAGCGCCGCCTTTGGCTTACCAGCTCGCATGCTTTGCGAGATCTTGCCGATGAGGAGATCCATTTCTTGTTGCTTCTTGAACGTTTCAGCAAAGGCCTTGCGGTCCCAATTGCCTTCCACAACGGACTTGAGCACATCGTCCATGCTCATCGGGTGTCCAATCCACTCGATCTTTTGATCTTTGCCAACAATGAATGCACAAGGAATGCCGTTTTGCCCAGCCGCTTGCATGTAGTCCTTGTGGCATGATCGGTCTGGATCGGCAGTCAAGCAGTACGCGCTTGTAAGATCTTTGTACGTTTGTTCTTTTTTGCCTTCGTCGTCCTTGGCTTCTTTGCCCGGTTGGTTTGCAGCTACAGTTCCTTCTAGGAACGTCTCAACGGTCTCGAGATCTTCGTCGCTGATGCTGACGATTTGTACCGCTTTGTCCGCGTACTCTTTTTGCAATTGTGCTAGATGGGGCATGCTTGCAACGCACGGACCACACCAGGTCGCCCAAAATTCAACGACATACACTTTGTCGTTTTCAAACTTAGTCACAGGCTTGAACTTGCCTTTTCCATCTTGTACCCAATGCTCCACATTGATTGCGGGTGCGTCCGAGCCGATGGTCAACGCATCCGCGGCCGAGACCGATACTGGTGCCAAGAATACGGATAGAGCACCGCACGCGCTCGCGAAAAGTGACCTGCGAAAATTTTTTGCCCACTGCGACATGAAACGCACTCCGAAAAGGTAAGTAATTTGGGCGCCCGATGGAGCGCCGTTGGATTCAAAGGAAGCCGAATAGTGTACTGTTTTTCTCGAATAAAGCACATTCAATCCTATTTTCCGATTTAGCCAGCCGGACCATTTCCATAAGCTACACTAGCGAAGGCTTGGCCCGATTTTTCGAATTTCCCAAGCCTTTTGGCCTTATTGGTTCAATAGGTTAGCCGCAAGGAAACGTAATTATCCCCACCCGAAGGGTAGGCGAGGGACTAAGAATCCCTCACGAACGGGGCTGTTGCTTTAATGGGCTTCCCGACGTCAATACAACTATCACCACCCGACGCGTAAGCGAGGGGCACAGAATCCCTCGCTTACGCGTCGGATGGTGATGAAAGAACATTCCCCTTTTCAACCCCTCAAGCACTTTGGAATCGTCACAAAATGTCCAGCTTGGCTGAAACGCTCTATCAAAAAATCAATTGGATCGTGGGAATAGCCGTCTTGGGTGTCGTTGTGCTCATGTCAAAGCAAAGCTCACGACAAAACATCGAACCCTCGACCGATCTGTACTTCCAGTCTGCCGTTGCCACAGAAACACGACCTGTGCTGGTCAAGTTTGGAGCGACTTGGTGCCCTCCATGCGTTTCCACCGATGCTGCACTCAAAGAATTTCAAAGCACTGGCTCGGGAGCGGTCAAGGTTGTCATCATCGATGTGGACTCTAGCCCAGAGCTAGCCGCACACTACCGTGTCAGGGGCATTCCCCATTCGTTCATCTTCCGCAACGGAAAAGTGGTCGATGATCGCGTCGGCGGGATGGATGTTGAAGAGATTCGCAGTTGGGTGAACTCCAACGTACACTAGTTCTTTGCAGCTACGCAACTCCGCATACGTCTCGATGGCGTAGCAAATGCTTATAAAAAAAGCCCCATCTTGAAGTTCAAGACAGGGCTTTTGAAGTTTAAAAAAGTGGATGAACTGACTACTCAGCCTCGACAAGCGAAACTTTCGACCTCGCCTCTCGCAACCCTCTGCTCAAGATATCTCGTAGCAAAGGTGAATAGTCTTCATACCGTGCTTCATCTGCGGGTCCATCCGAGTACTGGTAGATTGCATCACGAGGCTTGGCACCTAATGCAATCAACGTACTTGAAACTGTGCCGTAGTCTGCACCGCGAAGTACCATGTTTGCTCGTCCCGTTGGTGACGGAGATCTCGCAAAAACTTTACTTGCAACCGCAAGGAACTTAACCGGAGAATCAAGCGTCTGTAATGTAAGCAGACGACTGGCAAGCTGGACACGTTCGTCGCGAGGATCATTTAGATTGCGTCCCCCGATGATATTGAGCCCTGATTGCATTTCTACAACTTCGTTTTCGGTTTCGTGGTGAACCACAAAACCTGCCTCACGGTCTGCAACAACCAAATTACAAGCTTCAAACTGATGCTTGTTGAACTCCTCGAGAACTCGTTCCAAGGCTTTGTGAGAAGAAGTTGATTTCAAAGCTTCTTTACACAACAGTCCTCGCGACCGGTTGCTCCCAAGTGGCTCCATCGTTCGTCGGTTGCAAATGCCGACGAAGACACCATGTTGATTGACCCCAAGCCATGTTCCGCCATTGCGTTGGTCGGTTGGGCAAAGGATTCGAGGCTTTCCCGACTGGATCGCGGGGGCCGTACTACGTCTATCAAAAAACTCCTCTCGATTTGCGGCGACTAAGATCGGACTTTCAGAAACCACGCGATATTGAATGGCCAGTAAGCACATCGCAACATCAGCACTTTCTATGGTTGGAGTTTACGAATCGAGCCGTGCGTAATGGCGAAAAATCACACATACAAAGTGCAATCCTGCGGCCCGCAAGTTTCCTAAATCTAGCGTGAGGGAATGCTAGTAGTCACCCCCCAAAAGGGCACTTAACCCGAAAATGTTGAATACTTGTCAATAAAATTTTTTAGCCACTTTTTGCTTGCCGAGACGCAAATTTTCCCATATTACCTGATCCGAAAGGTCATTCCGAAAGGCTTGCTTCCGATGCGACTCATGCAACACCTGCACCGGGTCGAAATCCAAACACACAGAGAATCGATGTGGCAGGACATTGCTTTGATGTTATACTCGCCACGACTCATGCTATTCGTTGTTTTGCGTGAGACAATCGATCAACCTATGTTCCGTTATCTACTGGGCGCGTCATCGATCGCACCGAGCCAAATCTATCCGCCAACCTCCTCATCTATTCTTGTCGACCAGCGATCCCCCAACAGCTTCTTGCAATAACATCTCCCAAAGTGGACGGAGCCGAATCGGGACTTGTCTTGGTGTTCGTGTCGCTGCCACTGGCTCCTATGTTCCTCCGAACGTGGTAACCAATGAAGATCTCGAATCGCTTGGTTGCGATAGCGAATGGATCATTCAGCGCACAGGGATTCGAGAGCGTCGCAAAGCTTCCGATGATCAAGCGACCAGCGACCTCGCACTGGAAGCATCGCTTCGTTGTCTTGACGCTGCAGGTGTAGACCCGAAAGATGTCGATTTGGTGGTTTGCGCCACGATGACTCCCGATCACATCACGCCGTCGACGGCCTGTATTGTTCAACAGCGACTCGGCTGCATCGCCCCAGCATTTGATATCGGCGCAGCCTGCGCCGGCTTCATGTACGGCTTCATCACAGGCTCGCAGTACATCCGCAGCGGGATGGCTCGCAACGCGCTCATCATCGGTAGCGAAGTGATGACGCGGACCGTGGATTACAACGATAAAAAAACGTACCCACTGTTTGGCGACGGCGCCGGCGCCGTGCTTTTGCAACCTAGCGATCCAAACGAAAACAATCCAAAGGGAATGCTGAGCTTTACCCTGGGCTCCGAAGGTGATTTAAACGTATTGTGCGTACCAGGCGGAGGATCGCGAGAACCACTCACGGCAGCGAAACTGGCCGAAAGCCGGCAGTACCTCAAGATGGACGGCCGAGCGGTTTTTAAGTGGGCAGTTCGCATTGTAGAGGACAGCACCAACGACGTTCTCGCCGCGGCGCATGTCAACGCGTCGGATGTCGACTTGGCTATCTTTCACCAAGCCAATGTCAGGATTATCGATGCCGCAAGCGACCAGTTCGCGATCCCTCGCGACAGGGTCTTTGTCAACTTGGACAAATACGGAAACACGTCCGCTGCCAGCATCCCCCTTGCGCTGGACGACGCAAATCAGCGAGGCCTGATTCAACGCGGCAATCTCGTGCTTCTATGCGGCTTCGGTGCAGGACTGTCTTGGGGAACGACGTTGCTTCGTTGGTAGCATCGGTGTGAATTCGGCGATTCAATCGCCATGGCACTGGTACCACATCCAAACCATCTAGTCCCGCACGATGTGGACGCGATCGAACCAGCCCAACAAGCACACTTCTCCCACGTTGGCCCAATGTGCGTTTTCGCCCCAGAGTGATTCGGAACAATCTGGGCACCGCGGGTCGCAATCA